>JAUXEL010000083.1 GCA_030620575.1 Fidelibacterota bacterium | reverse complement strand
CCCCATACGGCAATACCATCGCGCCAAATCGGGGCTTCAGGTGAACCGATTTGACAATTTTCAACTGTAAAATCATTTCCACCAACATCATTTGATACAACACCATATTTGAAATCAGTCGCTACATTATCAAGATTCTTGATAATCAGGTTCTTAATGACAATATTGTCTGCATCTTTGGTATTTAATCCAAAGGGGACTCTTGCATCGTTTGTTTCTGTTGTAACAATTAGGTTACGGGTATCCGAACCGTCATTGCTTCCATCAAAAGTTACATAACCTTTGTCGAAACCGATCATTTGAGCGCCGTTACCTTGAGATGCTCCAGGTATTACAATAAGAACAACATCGCGTCCGGGAGCCGGTTTTACGGTAACATTACTGTCTGCATCCATATCAGCAGTGAAAGTAAAGCTATCTTCTCTCAATGTATCGGCATCCAATACGAAATTGATCTCACCGGAAACACCATGAATATTGATCGAATCAACAGCAGCTTTTAGAGATACATATCCTTGAGCGTGTAATCCCTTAGGAATGAAATAGTCTGCAGGATCTTCGGGGGGAGGAGCGGTTTCAATAACTGAAAGATCATCCCAGTATACTGTAGCGCCGGAATAAGTGCGAAGCTCAAAATATAATGTGTC
The DNA here is from genome assembly GCA_030620575.1 of Fidelibacterota bacterium. Classification (GTDB taxonomy): domain Bacteria; phylum Fidelibacterota; class Fidelibacteria; order Fidelibacterales; family Fidelibacteraceae; genus M50B103. The sequence goes on along the minus strand of JAUXEL010000083.1, from coordinate 6,881 downwards.
AACTGTTTCAGGAGCTACAACTGTCGTATCATATTTTGACCAGACTCCGCCATTATTGTCGAAATATCCACCGTTGGGACCTCTTATTTCATCTGTATTATCATAGACACTTGAACCGGCACTTTTCCAAACGGACCAGATTCTGGCATCATCGCCATCACCGGCGGTAACTTTATACCATATGGTTATACCATATGTATAACCTGGTGTAACCGTAACATACTGCCCGAGGTCTTTAGTACCACCAAGATGTTTTGCAGAATAGGTGCCACCATGAACTTCAGTTGCTTCCTGGGTGATGTTTTCAATTTTAGTCCACCCTGTGGGGGTGTTCGCATCAGTCCAGGACTCGAAATCTCCGTTCACGAGGATCTCTGTCTGTCCCCACGCTATACTTGCCAGTCCGAATAACAGCAGCATAGTGCAGAAACCTAAGCGTTTAACTAATGTTCCCATACATTTCCTTTCATGTTTTGGGTTAGTCTCTTTATTTTATCACTTGTTCGATGTTTTTAGTCATATTATCATAAATTATAAATTAATTTAGTAAGTTATAATGATGGAAACAAACAATAATTTATTAATTTCCCCAATATATTTTATCTTGAGGCAAATTTTTATTGATTTGATTTAGTTCAAGCCGTGGGAAGAAGTTGATCCGTCTCCGCTCCTCTCCGCCAGCTGGCGGATCGGGCTACGCCGTGATAAAAAGTTGAAAAGACACCTGCCAGCCGTCTTGTCGGGCCCCGAACATTCGGGACCAGCTGGCGGAGAAGCCTGAAGCCCCGCCCCGAATTAATCGGGGCGGGGCTATTCATAAATAGTCTCTTTATTTTTTCCAGTTTCTCCCACTAAATCATCCTGAATCAAGTTTAGAACAAGCTGTAGTTGTTCATTAAATAGCTACAGATAGATGACTATAGTTTTTTGAATAAGCACAGCTTTTTGAGTTACCACGGTTGAATAGCCACAGCCTGTCCCGAACTCGATTCGGGAAGTTTTAAGCCGTGGATCATTTAATTCAACAAATATTGGGGTTTTAACCCCGGGATAAAAGATGGAATGAAAATCAAATTAACGGATCATTTTTGGCTAAATAGCCTCAGAAATTACCATTAAGCCAAAAACAATAAGAAAAAAATACAGTAACATCTGTATAGTCCGTATAATTACGGTTTTTTTATCTATTTTATACATAGGGTTACAAATACTATTTTTGGTATTTATCCGCAGCAGCCTGCAGGTCGCCTTTTAAAAGGTCTAACATCCCCATATTACGCAATATAGCTGCCGGATGATACGTAACTACCAGATCTACATCATGGTAGCGGTAAGTTATTCCCCGCATACTTTTTAAAGAATTTGATCCCCGTAAAAGTGTATTGGCGGCAACACGCCCCAAGGCAATGATCACTTTGGGTTTTATCAATTCGATCTGCCGGTGTAAATATTTTTCACATAGCTCAATCTCTTCCGGAAGGGGATCGCGGTTTTGTGGCGGTCTGCATTTAAGCACATTGGCAATAAATACCTCTTCCCGGGAAATGCCGATCTCATATAATAATTTATCTAATAATTTACCGGCACGTCCTACAAAGGGGACACCGCTTAAATCTTCCTGTTCGCCCGGAGCTTCGCCCACAAACATAATATTTGCTTCCGGATCACCTTGCCCGAAAACTAAATGGTGGCGTGTGGCTCCCAGTGAGCATTTTTGGCATTCATGAATTTCATCATAAAGATCATCCAGAGGCGTACTCAGATCTCCGCTTAATACCTTATTGCCGTACACATCTTTCATATATTCTAAAAAAGGGATTTTATTTTGCATGATGTATTATTCTTTCGTTGCTAAAATATGTTGCCAAATGTGCTCAGCTGTCTGTTCTTTGGATAAGCGGGGCAATGAAATAGATTTATGATATTTATCTATTATTATCACTTGGTTTGTATCACCGGCAAATGCGCCGCCTTTTTGCTGCGGATTATTGACAATGATCCAGTCTAAATTTTTTGATGTTAATTTATCTATTGAATTTTGTATTTCATTTTCGACTTCAACACTGAATCCAACCAAAACTTGATTCTTTTTTTGTCTTCCCAGGATATGCAATATATCGTCGGTTCTATCCAATAACAGCTCTTCGGGAATATCTCCCTTTTTTATTTTACCTGTCCGGGGTGCGCGGGGTTTGATATCTTCTACCGCCGCGGCCATTATAACCATATCCTGTTTATCGTATTGTGCCAATACAGCCGCTTTCATTTCTGCAGCCGTTACCACATGCTGTGTTGTACAGCCATCAGGATCGGAAAGCGTAGTCGGACCGGTAATATAGCTGACATCAGCTCCAAGTTTTGCTGCGGTTTTAGCAAGGGCAGCACCCATTTTCCCGCTTGATGGATTAGAGATAAAACGAACATCATCAATGGGTTCCCGTGTGGGTCCGCCGGTAATTAATACACGCTTATCTTGTAATGGAGTTTTTTTTTGTGTTGAAAGTGCTTTTTCTAAATGGGAAAGCAGGGTCTTTTCGTCCGGCAGGCGACCGATTCCCCAACCTTCCTGTGTCGTGGCAAGGTCACCGGTTTCCGGTTCGATCAAATAGTAATGCAAATCGCGCAGTTGCTGCAAATTTCGCTGTACATGGGAATTGGTATACATATTTTTGTTCATTGCTGGCGCAAGAACAATTTTTTCGGGTTTTGCTACCAGTAACATAGTACTAAGTGTATCGTCGGCAATTCCAGCAGATATCTTGCCCAGAATATTAGCGGTTGCAGGAATAACTGCAAGCAAATCCGCATCTTGGATCAGGTCAATATGGCGGGTTCCGACAATATCTCTCTCAGATTCAAACATGTCTGTAATGACTTCCTTGCCGGAAAAAGTTTCAAAGATCAAGGGTGTCATAAATGCCTGCGCAGATTTGGTCATAACGACAGTAACATCGCATGCATAATCATGTGTCAGACGGCGTAACAGGGAAGCGCTTTTGTAAATTGCAATTCCGCCGCTGAGTCCGAGCACAATGGATTTGCCCTTAAGCGCAGACATGCATTATTCTTCTGTTTCAGAGTTTTCTTCGATTTCTTCTTCGTTCTCGTATTCGAATTTTATTTCATCCTTTTCATACTCTTTCATAGCAAGGGAAGCCGGTTTTTCCATGGCGTCAAAATCGACATCACTATCAAATTCTTCGGTATCATCAGGGTCGATCATCTTTGGATTAGGATAATCTTCACTGCGTTTTTGATTGATCTGATGGGCACGTTTCGCCATGACGGTGATTGCTTCGAACATATCGTCGGGACGTTCACCCTTAAATCTAAAATCTTTTTTCATCTGGTTGCCTCTAGTTTTTTTTATAATGATCGCTTCGATCTCATTGACCGCAACTTTTAATTTATCATTTATTATAACATAGTCAAACTTTTCTTTTTCTTTTCGTTCTACCGGAATACGGGATAAACGCTTTTGAATGTGTGATTCCGATTCGGTAGCGCGTTTCCGTAAGCGGGTTTCCAACACATCCATATCCGGAACATCAATGAAAAAACTAATGTATTGTTTCGGATAATTTTGCATAATGCGCAATGCCCCTTTAACGTCAATATCTAAAATATAGATCTGATCGTTTTTCAGGGCATCTTCAAGCGGTTTAACGGGGGTGCCGTATAAATCTTCATGGACTTGTTCATATTCTATGAACTCCTGATTTTTGATCATGTCCTCAAAAGTATCCCGGCTGATAAAAGTATAATGAACCCCGTTTTTTTCATCTTCCCGTGCCGCACGTGTTGTAGCGGAAACAGAAAACTGCCAATGAGGGTGTTTTTGCTTTAATGTACGAACGATCGTGGATTTACCGCCGCCGCTGAATGACACAAATATAACCAGTAAGCCATGATTCATTGGATGTTTTGCACCTGTTCTCTTATTGCTTCAATTTCGTTCTTAATTTCAACAACATGTTGTGAAATCTTAGAATTGGATGCTTTATTTCCCATGGTTGTTATTTCACGGTTTATTTCCTGAAGAAGAAAATTTAATCGTTTACCGACGGCATCATTAGAATCAAGATAGTTTGTAAATTGTTGTAAATGTGAGTAAAAACGATCTATTTCTTCATTAATATCCAGTTTATCTGCCAATTGTACAAGTTCCTGATTAAGAGCCAGATCATTAGGCTCATCGTTCAAGAGTTTGCGAATCCGGGTTCTTAGCGTTTCAATATGTTGGGGAATATTTTCTTTTTGTAAAACTTCTATGTGTTGTAACTGTTCTTCAATGATATGCAGTCTGTCATCAAAGATCTGCCGGATAAATTCTCCCTCATTTTTCTCCATTTCCAGCAATTCAGCAATAGCTTTATCTAGGATCTCGATCATTTTTATTTCAAGTATATCATAATCCAATGTGCTTTCTTCCAAAGCAAGTAATTCCGGCTGACTAAGTAAGTCCTGCATGCTTACCCGGGGTTCGATTTGTGTTTCTTTTGCAATTTCACGTACTGTAGCCATGAAATTTTTCAGAAGGGGTTTGTTTATTACATAGTTTGCAAGGGTGTTATTTGTAGAGCTGACATTGACATAGCAATGGATATTTCCGCGACGAATGCGGCTTCGGATATATTTTTGCAGAGGTTCTTCAAGAAAATTCAAGAATTTCGGTGTTGCAACAAAAATTTCAAGATAGCGGCTGTTTACAGATTTCATTTCTACCGTTACATTCATTTCATGTATCGAACCTTCTGCCTTTCCAAAACCTGTCATACTTATCAGCATATTTGCTCCAGTTATATAAAGCATAAAATACAATAATTATATAAAAATACAAGGCAAAAGTACAAAGGCAAAAGTAAAACTTGTCCTCCGTAGTCTTGACGTAGGAGGAAGGCAAAAGTATAAAGGCAAAAGAGAAGAATCAAGAGTCAAGAGCAAGATAAAAGTATAAAAGAAACTTATTTCCCGGAGCAATTTCTAAACCTCTAAACCCCCTCTTTCGCCCCGAGGGATCGGGGCTTCAGTCTTCACTACGTTACGCCCGACAAGTCGGAGGGCAAGCCTAAACCCTTAAACTCTTAAACCTCTCCTTCGCCAAGGCTTCGGAGAGCAAGCCTTAAACCCTTAAACCCTTAAACCTTTTCTTCGTTCTTCTTTGCGGTTTGATACATCCGGAAAGCAATGAGCAGAAAGAGAATAATTCCCAGCCAGCCAAATCCCTTGATATGCGGCCACCAGTTTTTATTTGCAGTAACAAAAATCGGTATAGCTACCATGATACCCATCAAAGCCTCACCGGTTATGAGTCCGGACGCGAAGAAGAGACCATTTTTACTGCCATTTTTCATACGTTCTTTAGTAAAATAGGAAATAAGTCCACCGATAAAAACGGGTGCGGACAATGAAATAGGCAGGTACAGACCAACCGCCACAGCAAGCACAGGCATGCGAAAGGTGGAACCGCGTTTTTCAAGAATAACATCCGCAATAATGATGGCAACACCCAATACTGCCCCAATAGCGATCATATCCCAGGGCAACCCGCCTTCAAAAACCCCGTTAGCAACAGACATCATGAGTGTTGCCTGCGGGGCGGGAAGAGTATCTGAGCCGATAACATAGGCAGTATGTAAAATATCCAATGTAATACCCAGAGTTAAAGCAGCTGCTATAGTTCCAACAATTTGCATGATCTGTTGTTTCCAGGGAGTTGCTCCCAAAAGATAACCTGCTTTTAAATCTTGTAAATTATCTCCTGCTATGGAAGCGGCACAACACACAACCGCGCCAATAATGATCGCACCGGCGGCACCTTCCGGACTTCCTTTGCCAAGTAAGAACAGGAGTAATAAAGATGAAAATAGAATTGTTGCAATGGTTACTCCGGAAATAGGATTATTTGATGAGCCGACCAGTCCGCCCATATATCCTGCAACAGCAGAAAATAGAAATCCAAAAACCAGCATGACCGCCGTCATAATTAACGTAACCTCAAGATTTTTTAATACCCCCAAATATAGAAAAAACAAAGGGATAGAAGATGCAGCAACAATGCCGATAACCCATTTGATTGAAATATCTTGTTCCGTTCTTTCCATTTCCACACCGCGGTCGGCGTTTCTATGGGCTTCCAGACCGGCTTTAATGCCGTTAAGCAGAGGACGTATTAATTTTACGATGGACCACAGTCCGCCAACCACCATAGCGCCGACACCTAAAAAACGAATTTGGGAACTCCATATCTCTGTAGCAACATCCATGCTGATAGCTCCGGTTTGCGCGGTGATAGTACTATAAATAGGTAGAACCACCATCCATGATAATAAACCGCCGGAAAGCATTAAAATCGAAATATTTAAACCAATAATATATCCAACTCCCAGCAGTGCCGGAGAGAGATCGCCGCCAATGCCGAAAATAGTATTACCGCCCCGGGCGGTCTTGAATCCAAATGCGGTCTCTGCCGCGGAGTTCCACATTGTAAATCCCTGTTGACAGAGTTTTAAAAAACCACCGATCAATCCGGCTTTTAGAATCATTGCTAAATGTTTCCCGCCTTCTTTGCCTTCCCTGGCTTCATCACCTGCTTTTAAAACCTCAGCCGTAGCAACACCTTCCGGGTAGGTAAGCTTCGCTTCAATAATTAACGCCCGGCGTAAAGGAATCGTGAACATCACTCCGATAATACCACCCACAGCTGCCATTTCCGCAATGGCAATATAATCAAAATCAGTCCAATATCCCATCAGCACGAGAGCAGGAATTGTAAAAATAACACCGGCTGCCAATGATTCACCCGCAGATGCGGCTGTTTGTACAATATTGTTTTCAAGAATGCCGGAGTTTTTAAAAAGTCGCAATATACCCATTGAGAT
>JAUXEL010000151.1 GCA_030620575.1 Fidelibacterota bacterium | reverse complement strand
TGATATTGGGATGCGGTAAATTCTCCCTGTAAAATACCTTCTATGTCCCGGGCTTCAAAACTGCCGTAATTTTCAAAGTTAAATCCGCTACTAAGCACATGTGAAGGCCGCACACGATAATGTCCGGACAATTCGGAAATATAAATACCCGTTCCGGGCAGAAAGGCTTCATTCAGACTAATAGAGTAGGGGGCATCATACTGACATAAAGCGGGATTAAGCCAATATGCGTTGGTAATATCCGCTATCGCTCCCCCGGAATGTGCCATGCCCCAGTAGGCAGGTGAAGCAAAATTTGTGGTTTGGGCGGGCAGAGATGCCGACAAAGGTACAGCGGCAAAGAGAAGTACAATGCACAACACAGTGATTTTATATGTCAACATCGTTTTTAGCAATGATGTCTCCTTCATTAGAGAGTAAGTTGTTTTCCCGCTCTTCTTGTTCCCATCTTTTTAATAATTTTCTTCTGCGATATCTCGTTAACGCATATCCAAGAATAAATAAAACAGTGAGGGGGATCCAGAAAATACTGCCTGTATCCAACAGAAGATATATGCGATAGTGTTTTTTACTGTTCTCTTGCCATTTTTTCTCAAAAGTTTCAGGACTCATCAAAAATGCATTCCGGAAACCAGTTGAAAAATGCTCATATTTTTTGATTAAGTAAAGTGATTTTGCAACTAATTCCACGCCAAAATAGTCAATCATATAATCTATGGCAGACACGCTTTGCGCGTAGGCCAGGTTTGCTTCTGCGGCCGGCATTTGTACAAGATATTCAATATCGCGAAAGGAAATAAATCTATCGGACCATGCTGCCCGGCTAAGCAGCGTTTTTTGGGTAATGCTGAATTGGCCAGCCTCGTACTGAGCGAGTCCTTCATTGAACCATACGGGAAGATCATAAGAGGTTACTGCAAGGTGCACTGTCTCATGTATCAGGGTTTTACGGAATGCTGTCAGGGTTTGATGGCTGAAGGAGGGACTTTTTACCAGCATCCGGTCGTTAGATGCAAGTCCCATACTCCACAGTGGGGAAGAAGATCCGGAATATTGCCGATATTGAGATGCATCCTGCGCGATGTATATGGTCATTGAATTTTGTTCCAAACCGTATTGTTCGTATAGATGTTGCTGTTGCCGGTTTACGGTTTTTGCGGCAATTTCTGCAATATGCTTATCCTGTTCCGCGTAATAAACACTAATATTTCCCGCGCTTATCTGCATTGTGGCAGATACAAATCCTACTTTCGGAACAAGCAGGAAGAAAAACGCGAAAGATATAATAAGAAGTTTATTTTTCATAAGGTCCCGGACAGAGTGCCCGCAATTGACATTGATCACATTTTGGCCGTCGGGAGATACAGATATTGCGGCCATGCTCTATAAGTTGATGGTTCCAGACGATCCATATTTTTTTAGGTAATATTTTCTGCAGATCAAATTCAACCTTTGTTGCATCATGGTGCCGGGTTAAACCCAAATGCCGGGAAATACGTCCGACATGGGTGTCTACAACAATTGCAGGAACATGATAAATTTGATTTAAAATAACATTTGCGGTCTTGCGTCCGACACCGGGCAGAGTGATCAAGGCTTCAAGTGTATCCGGCACCTGACCGTTAAAACGATTGACAATTTCCCGGCAGCAGGCAATAATGTTTTTTGATTTATTGTTAAAAAATCCGGTGGAGCGGATATCCCGGATCACATCATCCCGGTCTGCTTCCGCCATATCATAAACAGTAGGAAAATACCGGAAAATGACCGGTGTAACCATATTAACCCGTTTATCTGTACATTGTGCGGATAAAATAGTTGCCACCAACAATTGATATGCATCCAGATGTTTCAGTCCACAACGCGCAGCAGGGTACATTTTTTCCAATTCATTAATAATGCGCTGTGTACGGGCTTTTTTTTGTGCAAGTGTTTCCATTACGATAAGTTAAAACCTTATCGCGAAAAAAGCACAATTATTTTTTCGTCATATTTCAGCTGAAATATGTCAGTATATAGGAAATTATTTTAAGCCGTATTTTGTGACGTTAGCGGATTTAGTCACTGTCAGTTTATCTTCACGCATTAGCCATCCAAGACCAAACATGATCTCATTATTTTTTATTTTTGTTTCTTTTATCAGCGCGTTAATTGACATTGCGCCGTTTTTATTTAATGTTTTCCAAATTTTACCTGCTATGTTACCAATATTCATGGTTTTCTCCTTTAAATATATGGGTTGTTGATTAGTACTGGTGAAATATAAATAAGATAAAAATAAAATGCAAAATGAAATGATTAAAAAATTAACAATAGATAATTGAAATTAATTAAATTGTCATCTCGACCCGGCTACTCCAAGGCTGTGCCGGGCGGGCCGAGTGGAGAGATCTCATCACATTTGTTGAATGAGATTCCTCCACTTCGTCCCGATTAAGTCGGGACTACGGTCGGAATGACACTAAAGTGGACAAGGAATTTCGTTTTATAAAAAAAGCCCCGTAAAAACAGGGCTTTTTTGATGTTTAATCTTTAATCATTACCGTAGATTGCATCAATTTGTTTCTTGTAATGCTCTTCTACTATCTTACGGCGGACCTTCAGGCTCGGTGTGAGTTCTTCATTTTCGATAGTGAAGGGTTCACCGATAAGAAGGATTTTCTTTGATTGTTCATATCGGGCGAGCTGTAGCTGAAACTCCTGCAGTTCATTTTCAAACAGCTCATACACTTTCTGATTGCCGAGCAGGGTAAGGTAATTTGAGTAAATGATCTCATGTTCCTGTGCCCAGTTTTCCAGCTGTTCCTGATCGGGTACGATCAATGCGGCAGGATATTTTCGGCGGTCACCAATAACAAGAACCTGTTCAATATATTTCGATGCCAGTATCTTGTTTTCGATTGGTCCCGGTGCAATATTCTTCCCGGCGGATGTGACAATGATATTCTTTTTCCGGTCAGTAATTTTCAAATACCCGTCTTCATCAATTAATCCGATATCACCGGTATGAAGCCAGCCGTCTTTATCGATAGTTTCTGCGGTTTCAACCGGATTTTTATAATAACCTTGCATCACACAAAGACCACGGATCAATATTTCACCGTCAGGTGCGATTTTGCACTCAACATCCAGGATTGGGATGCCCACTTTCCCGAATTTAATTTTTCCCGGAGGTGTTAAGTGAGTAACCGGTGTTGTTTCTGTCAAACCGAAGCCTTCGAGAATATTAATGCCGGCTGCGGTGAAAAAATTACCAATATAATCAGCGAGCGGAGCACCGCCTGAAACGGTTAAAATAAAATTACCGCCCAGAGCCTTTTTGATTTTATTAAACACCAATGCCTTTGCGATCGGATAGGTAATAGCATACTTACCACGAACCCGTTTCCCGGATGTCAGATATTTTATTGCTACGGTTTCACCCACTTCTTTTGCCCAGTAAAAGATTTTCTTTTTAGTTGGAGAAGCAGTATTGACTCCGGCATGTATCTTAGCATAAACTTTCTCAAAAATGCGAGGTACTGCAGTCATATATTGAGGTTTAACTTCTTTAAGGTTATCTGCGATCTTCTCCAGACTTTCCGCAAAGTATGTTGAACAACCAGTAGTATAGGTGGCTTGTGATACCATCCGCTGGAGAGAATGGCTGAGTGGTAAAAAGGACAACCAACGTGAATTGGGCAGGATGTTAATTCGTTCCATTGCGGCTTGTGTGTTGGTGCAAATATTAAAATGTGATAACATAACACCCTTGGGATTACCGGTGGTTCCGGATGTATAGATCAGAGTCCACATATCCTCTTTTTTGATTTTATCCCCAAATGATTTGAGGGATAATTGTCCCTTTTCTTTTTCTTTTTCACCCAGCTTCAATAAATCTGAATACGAGAAAATCCAGTCT
>JAUXEL010000060.1 GCA_030620575.1 Fidelibacterota bacterium | reverse complement strand
TTCTGCCTACTGACTTCTGGCTTCTGCCTACTGACTTCTGGCTTCTGCCTACTGACTTCTGGCTTCTGCCTACTGACTTCTGGCTTCTGTCTACTGACTTCTGGCTTCTGCCTACTGACTTCTGGCTTCTGTCTACTGACTTCTGTCTACTGACTTCTGCCTACTGCTTACTGTTTGCTATTCGCTGTTCAGATACAAACCGGTAAATATATCCTGCCGCAAGCCAGGAAATGGGAAGCCACATGGTATTTATTAAAACTAAAATACCGTATGTTGTGATGGTATCCGGCCATAAACTTTGCGGAAAAGATAAAAGGTAGCTGAAAATAAAAACATTTACTTCGAAAAAGAAAATACCCAGACGAAAGCCGCTTGTAATGCGCCAGCTTTCCTTAAGGGCATCTATAATGCTCATGTTTTTATCAATGACCAGATATTCCATAAAATATAAGCCAAGAAAAGCAATAACACCGGGAATGATAAAAAGCAGGGTTCCAATGCTAACAATACATAATTTCAATAAAAACGCGCCTAAATATGTCGGAATGCGTGTGCTTTTTTCTAAAAGATACTGCCATGGCGATTTGTCCCGAATATTGGCAAGCACGAGCGTTACTACAACAAAATTTATGCATACTATTACAACCGCAAAGATACCCATCCAGGTGACCAGATCATCGGGGATCATTGTCCACCAATTTTCCATCATAATAAGTTCATCAATTCCCGCGGCTTTCATTTTAATATTGCCCCAAATATCGATACCGGATAAAGCCAGAGTAAAAGCGATAAAGATCCAAAAGTGTTTTTGCATTTGCTGCCATCCGTAGCGAAATGCCGGAAGAAGTGTAAACATGAATTTTCCTTTTTTTCTGCTCCAAAGATATAGTAAATTATGGAAAAACAGGAGTTAAAAATGCATGATTTTATATTACATATTCCAACAAAATTTGTTTTTGGCAATAATGTATTTCAACGCTCTGGAAATGAAATCCGTAAAATTGCCCTAAAAGTGCTTATTGTTTGCTCCTCTGGCAGTGTGGTGAAAAACGGATATCTTGATACTCTGCTTAATCTGCTTGAAGAAGCGGGGGTACGTGCCGATGTGTACGATAAGGTTATGCCGAATCCGCGCGTGTCTATGGTCGATGCCGGCGGACGTCTGGCACAAAATTTAAATGTGGATGCTATCATCGGATTGGGTGGAGGATCTGCAATGGATGCTGCAAAAGGTGTCGCCATGGTTGCAAAACACGGTGGTTCTATCTGGGATTATACTATCAAACATAAAACTCTGCATTCGTCTTTACCGGTTATTTGTATTCCCACGCTTTCGGCTACCGGATCCGAAGGAAATGCTTACGGGGTGGTTACGTATGATGAAACTCTGGACAAAAATGTCTTCGTCTGTGCGTCCACTAAACCTGTTTTATCGATAATTGATCCTCAATTAACAACTTCAGTTCCAATAGATTACCTTTTTGACGGTGCGGTTGATATTATTACGCATGCGACCGAAGCCTATTTTGCTTCTACGGAAGATGCCATATTTAATGACAAGTTATCTTTATCGTTAACTGAAAGTGTTGTGGAAGCTCTCGCTCGAATCTTAAAAAACCCCGATGATGCTGATGCCCGCGCCACTCTTGCCTGGGTTTCGACGGTGGCACTGGTTGGGATCAATGAGGCCGGGCGTGAAGGTCCTCACAGCATTCACGTCATTGAACATGCACTTAGCGGAATGTTTGATATCTCGCACGGGCGGGGACTGGCTATGCTTTTCCCAAAATACCTTACCATGTTTAAGGATATCGTGGCAGACAAGCTGATCCCGTTTGGAAAAATCTTTGATCCGAAGGTTGATTCTGCCGATGAGGCTATTGTGGCATTTACCGTCTGGCTAAAAAATATTAACCGGGATTTGATGTTTGATGATTTTAATATACCGGCGGATGCAATTCCGGCACTTGCCGGTTCTGTGTTACGCACATCCGGCAATAAAAATAATCAAATCGGCGCCCCCCGCGCTATGGATAAAAAAGACATTGAAACATTATATCGTATGTGTGTCCGCGATTGAAATAATATCCATATAAAACAAAACGGCGGTTATATGCCGCCGTTTTATATATTATCATTATATTTTTACTTCTTTTTTTTCTTTGGGGTGTTCACCTTTAATCCACCGGGGTGACTTCCGACAAATTGTTTTTCAACAGATTTATTGATAATGAATTTTTGCTGTAAGATAGTCAAGGCATTAAAGGTCAGATAATATAATACCAGTCCTGAAGAAAATTTATAGAATAAAAAGAACATCATCGCGGGCATTAGCCACATCATCATTTTTTGCTGTTGCGCCTGTTGTTCTGTGCCGCCGCCACCCGTTCCGGACATTTTCTGTTGAACAACCATAAGTACTGTCATTAAAATGGGCAGCAGGTTAAATTCTGTGCCCAACAGTGGAACATCCATGCCAAAACTGAACATGGCATCCGGTGCGCTCAGATCTTTCATCCAAAGCATAAATGGCGCGCCGCGGAATTCAATCGCGGTACGGAAAACAACAAACAAACCGTAAAGCAGGGGAAGTTGTAATAACATTGGCAGACAGCCACCCACGGGGTTGACCTTTTCCTTTTTGTAGAGTTCCATGGTTTTTTGCTGTAGTTGCTGTTTGTTGTTGCTGTATTTCGCCTGCAATTCTTTGATCTTGGGTTGAAGCAATTGCATACGTTTCATTGAACTGTAACTTTTATGGGTCAGCGGAAAGGTTATAATTTTAATGACAACTGAAATTATCAGAATAACCACACCATAATTCGGGATAAGGCGGTAGAAAAACTGCAATAGCCAAAGCAGAGCAATGGAAAAAGGTTTAATGATCGGGCCGCCCCAGTTCATGGTTTTTTCCAATCCTATATTATAAGAAGACAGGAGGTTTTTTTCTCCCGGCAGCAATCCTATCATGAATGAATCCTGTTGGTAATTGCCTTTTGATAAATGCATATCAATACGGGTTGTAAAATCCCGACTGGCTTTCCCTTTGGTTATTCCCAACTCCGAGCGAATGCCCTTGCTTTCAAGTGGTGCTATAAATCCTGTAAAATATTTTGATTTAAATACCACCCAATCAGTTTGTCCGTCCGTGTTAAGTATTTTCGGTTCGTCGATTTTTGCTTTTCGCAGTTCGATTTTTGCCATTTCGGTGCCCATTTGAGCATACACTCCGCTGTACATAATATCATCTACTGCACTTTTTTCTGTAATGACAAAGCCGTCTTCCCATGTCAAACTGTATTTTAATCCTGCCATTTTTTGCAGGTAATTGGCAAGGGTAACATCTAACTGAAAATCATAGCGGTCCGGGAAAAAGGTAAATACTTTTTCTATTTTTACCCCGTCTTCCGTTTGCGTATTAAATGTCAGCGTTTTTTCATAATCAACAAAAAGGGTGTCGCCCCAAGCCATGTTATCAAACGCCGGACAATCAAAAGCTATATAGTCCAAATTTGATTCATCCTGATATATATTTGTAAATGATATGTTCAGGTTCGCGGCGGCATCCACGGGAAGCAAATCAAGTGGATTGCCATTGAGATCTTTATAGGCTTTTAATTCGTATTTGCGTACGGTCCCACCGCCCAAATTGGATAAAACCATGACATATTTTTCGTTTGCAATTATAATATCTTTTGATTCGACATAAATGTCCCGCGTTTGTATATCAATTTCCGGATGCAGTATTCTCTTTTCGGGTTGTTGTGTTTGCGGTATCTCTTGCACATACGTAGTAGTTTCTTGTGCGATAACGGTTTGTTCGTCAACCGGATTCATCCATTTTTCGTAGTAGGGCATTAATAAAATAATTACTCCAATAACGATAAATGCCATAATAGTCTTTTTATCCAAAATATTCTCCTTTAATGATGATGATCGTGTCCCTGAACCGGATCATAGCCGCCCGGATGCAGTGGGTGACATTTTACAATCCGTTTTAAGCTTAACCAGAAGCCCTTTAAGGGACCGTAGTTGCTGATTGCCTCATAAGAATACTGAGAACAAGTGGGATAAAACCGGCAACTGCGCGGGGTATAGGGTGAAATCACTCCCTGATAAAACCGAATCAAAGCTAAAAATAGTTTTTTAATCATGCTGCAACTGTGTTTGTATATCTTCCCTGATGGCATCCAATGGATACTGTTCGGGTAGTTTTCTCAAAATTAATCCATATATATACAAAGAGGAAAACCATTCCTTATTGTTACGATAACATTCTTTCAGGTAACGTTTCCCTCTGTTTCGACGCACCGCACCTTTGATATTGCGTGCAGTGGCAAACAGAACCTGCCGTGTTTCCGCCGGCAATGACACTATATTAACATAGCGTCCATTGTTCCATTCCCCATTTTCAAATAAGCGTGAGATATCTTTTTTATTTGATAATATCTCAGATTTTTTCAACGAAAGTTTCATTCATCAGAAACGGTTAAGCGCTTGCGACCCTTTTTACGTCTGCGCGCAAGAATTGCGCGTCCGGCTACAGTTGACATACGTTTGCGGAAGCCATGTTTGTTTTTACGTTTCCGGTTACTCGGATTATATGTTTCTTTCACGTTAATCTCCTTTAACGGCATGTTCTAATAAAGCTTTGGAATATGTGGTATATAAAACTGAAATGCAATGGTTTTTTTCAGCGTTGTATATAATTTAAAGGATGCGGGTATTCATAATTTATTTGCTACAATTATTAACTATTTAAGTCAACATGCAAACAATAAATTTTGATTTTAACGTATATAAAATAACATATAACAATCCGAAATTAACCCGTTGTGTGAAACAGATTAAAAAATGGGAATCGCATGCTGTCAATAGTTTTTTTGATGTCATTTTGAACAGTTTTCGTCCCGAATGGTCGGGATTTCCGTCTTCGCCCCGAACCATCGGGGCGGGCTACGCCTGTCAGGTCGGAGCGCAAAACCACCCCTCGCGTCACCCTGAACTTGATTCAGGGTCTCAATTTATATTAGCCCATCCATTAATGCAGATACTGATCCCCCGAACCATCGGGGCTATGCCGGACAGGTCGCCCGTCAGATCGGGGCACAGAAGGGGTCGAGATGACATTATTTATGGTATTTTTGATAATTTGCGACTTGAATTTGTGTTTCACACAACGGGTTAGTTAATATTTTTGTTGCTAAAAATACTTTTTCCGGATAACCCTTCTTGTATAATAGCAATTGTTTCAGGTTAATAAAAAGTTAAATATGCTTACTATATCGAATATTCTTAATCATCATTTTTTCTTTGCTTTTCTTAATGCTTATTGTATTTTATTTGGGGGACAACACAGGAGAATATTATGCCTTATCAATTGAATTACCTTAAAACCATGCCCGATATTTTTGCTGATGCGCTTCTTGGCGGACCAACACGTAAATTATATAATTATAAAGTAAACGGTGAATGGAAAAGCTATACTTACCAAAACGTTTATGACATTATTCCACTTATTGGCTTTGGCTTGCATACCTTAGGTCTGAAAAAAAAAGATAAAGTCGGCATTTTATCCGAAAATCGCCCGGAATGGTCTATGACCGATTGGGCATGCGCGCATTTTGGTTTTGTATCCGTTCCGATCTATCAGACATCCATTCCCTCTCAGATTAAATATATTATTAACCATTCAGAATGCAGGGTCGTAATCGTCAGCTCAAAAGAACAGATGCTCAAGCTAATCCCTCTAAAAAATAAGTTAAAATCCCTCAAATACGTTGTTGTTCTTAATGATATAAAATACGATGACAATTGGATTATATCTTTTGATGAGCTTCTCGCAAAAGGTGACACGGAAAGAGAGAAATCAAAAGTATCCATGCAAGATATTGTTGCTAAAATCAAACCGGATAGTTTATGGAGTATTATTTACACATCCGGTACCTCTGGAGTACCAAAAGGTGTCATGATCTCCCATTTCAATATAGCTTCCAATGTTCAGCACACCCAGACTCATGTAGGTATTGCAAATAATAAACGCTGGCTTTCTTTTCTTCCTTTAAGTCACAGTTTTGAGCGCGTTAGCTCACTTTTCGGTACGTGGATTGGAGCAAAGATCTACTATGCTGAGAGTATTGCCAAAGTTTCTGAAAACATGAAAGAAGTGAAACCGCATTATATGACAACCGTTCCCCGTCTTCTCGATAAAATCTATGCAATTATACTTGAACGGGTGTCCGGCGGATCAGCAACTAAACAGAAAATTTTTCACTGGGCTCAGCGTATTGGACACGAAGTGGTGCAAAAAAACCTTGTATACAATAAGCAACCAACCGGAATTCTCGCTACAAAATACTCTTGGGCAAAAAGCTTAGTCTTCAATAAAATTTATGCTATTTTCGGTGGTAAGTTCATTGCTTGTATCAGTGGTGGTGCTCCCCTTTCTGAAGAGGTAGGTGAATTCTTTACGGCTGCCGGAATTCGTGTTATAGAGGGTTATGGCCTTACCGAAATGAGTCCCATTACCCATTCAAACGATAATAAGCGCATTAAATTCGGTACCGTTGGGAAAGCACTTCCCGATGTTGAAACCAAAATTATGGAGGACGGAGAAATTTTTCTTCGGGGACCTAACCGGATGGAAAAATATTATAAAGATCCTGAGGGGACCGCGGAAGCTATTGACAAAGACGGCTGGTTCCACACCGGTGATATCGGATATATTGATGAAGACGGTTATTTAAGGATTACCGATCGAAAGAAAAATCTGATCGTAACTGCAGGAGGAAAAAATATTGCTCCTGCTATGGTTGAGCGCGCAATTACATCTTCAAAATATGTTGAACAGGCTGTAGTGGTCGGTGACCGTCGTAAATTTTTAGTTGTCATTTTGGTTCCCTTGCTTGAGACCATTGTAAAATGGGGAAAAATGCAGAAGCCGTCCCTTGAGTTCGCCACCTACGAAGATATGGTAAAATCCAAGGATGTTGAAAAATTGCTAAAAGATGAATTGGCAGACAATCAACAGGAATTAGCGCGTTACGAACAAATAAAATATTTCTTTATTGCCCCTCAGCCATTTACCATTGAAACGGGCGAACTTACTGCAAGCATGAAAGTGAAACGAAATGAAATAATTGAAAGATACAGCGTTGAAATAGAAGAACTTTATAAAAATTAATATAATCCATTATACAGGGGATATTATGTCTTATCAATTGAATTATCTTAAAACGATGCCCGATATTTTTGCTGATGCGCTTCTTGGCGGAGCGGAACGTAAATTATATAATGTAAAACGGGATGGTGAATGGAAAAGCTTTAGCTATCAGGATGTTTATGATACATTCCAGCGCATTGGATTTGGTCTGCAGTCCTTGGGCGTTAAGGCAAAAGATAAAGTGGGTATTTTATCGGAAAACCGCCCGGAATGGTGTATGGTTGACTGGGCTTGCGCGTATTTTGGTTTTGTATCCGTTCCGATCTATCAGACATCCATTCCCTCTCAGATTGAATATATTATTAACCATTCAGAATGCAAGGTCGTGATCGTCAGTTCAAAAGAACAAGTCCAAAAGATCATCTCTATAAAAAGTAAATTAACGTCACTGAAATATATTGTTGTGTTGGATAATGTTAAATTTAACGACAACGAAATCATTTCATATGATGAACTTTTGAAAAAAGGTGATATTGAGAAAGAAAAATCAAAATTATCCGTGGAGGAAATAGCAGCAAAAATCAAACCGGATGACTTGTGGAGCATTGTTTATACATCCGGAACTTCCGGAGTTCCCAAAGGTGTCATGACTTCCCATTTCAATATTGCTGCTAATATTCAGCAATCTCAGGCTGCAATTGGTTTTCAAAAAAATAAACGCTGGCTGTCTTTTCTTCCTTTAAGTCATAGCTTTGAGCGTGTTACATCTTTATTTAGTTTATGGGTCGGCGCAGAAATTTACTTTGCCGAAAGCATCACTATGGTTTCTGAAAACCTGAAAGAGGTTAAACCGCAATACATGACAACAGTACCGCGCCTTTTGGAAAAAGTTTATTCTATTGTACTTGAAAAGATTGCTATTGGTTCTCCCGCAAAGCAAAAGATATTCCATTGGGCACAGCAGATAGGACATGAAACCGTACAAAAATACTTAGCATTCAACAAACAGCCTGCCGGTATTCTTGCAGCAAAACATGCCCTTGCAAAACGCCTGGTCTTTAACAAGATCGCCGGCGTTTTTGGCGGTGAATTTCTCCAGTGCGTCAGTGGCGGCGCTCCCCTTTCTGAAGAAGTAGGAGAGTTCTTTGTCGCTGCCGGTATTAATATTATCGAGGGTTACGGTCTTACAGAAATGAGTCCCGTCACCCATGTTAATGATGCTAATCATGTTAAATTCGGCACAGTAGGAAAAGCACTTCCGGATATCCAAATCAAAATACTCGAAGACGGTGAAATCCTGATGAATGGTCCCAACCGGATGGAAAAATATTATAATGATCCCGAAGAAACCGCTGAAGCTATTGACAAAGACGGCTGGTTCCATACCGGTGACATCGGACATGTTGATGAAGACGGCTATTTAAAGATCACCGATCGAAAGAAAAATCTGATCGTAACTGCAGGAGGAAAAAATATTGCTCCTGCTATGGTTGAACGCGCAATTACATCTTCAAAATATGTTGAACAGGCTATTGTGATCGGTGACCGTCGTAAATTTTTAGTTGTCATTCTGGTTCCCTTGCTTGAGACCATTGTAAAATGGGGGAAAATACAGGACCCGCCATTGGAATTTAGCACCTATGAAGATATTGTTAAATCCAAGAATGTTGAAAAATTGTTAAAAGACGAATTGGCTGCTAATCAGCAGAAATTAGCACGTTACGAACAAATAAAATATTTCTTTATTGCCCCTCAGCCATTTACCATTGAAACGGGCGAACTTACTGCAAGCATGAAGGTGAAACGAAACGAAATAATTGAAAGATATAGCGTCGAAATAGAAGAACTCTATAAAAACTAACATAATCCAATACACAGGAGGAATTATGAAACTGAGTCTTAACTATCTGGAAACGATACCCAAAATGTTCGCAGATGCATGCGAAAAATACGGGGATCAAGTCCGGTTCGGTGAAAAAAGAGATGGTATCTGGAAAACCATAACTTTTAATGAGTCACGGAACATCATCGAAAAAATCGCTCTCGGTCTGCACGCAAAAGGATATAAGTATGGTGACCATATTGCGATTCTATCGGGAAACCGTAAAGAATGGACCATGGCGGATCTGGCGTGCGCACATTTGGGGGTAGCCAGCGTTGCCGTTTATCCCACATTGCCCCCCAGTCAAATTCATTACATTCTGGATAATTCCGGAGCAGGCGGGGTTTTTGCCTCGGACAAAGAGCAGCTTGATAAAGTAAAATCCATTAAGAAAGATCTTCCGGAATTAAAATACTGTATTACCTTTGAAGAAGGCCTTGATGATGAAGACTGGATTTTCTCGTATTCAGATTTATTGAAGCTGGGTGAAAAAGAAAAAGAAAAGGGACAATTATCCCTCAAATCATTTGGGGATAAAATCAAAAAAGAGGATATGTGGACTCT
>JAUXEL010000097.1 GCA_030620575.1 Fidelibacterota bacterium | reverse complement strand
AATTTTATCTTTTGCTTTCTCGAAATCAGACATAGAGCACCTCAATCATTGTACATAAAAAAATAATTCAAAATGATATGAAATCAAAATCATTTGATTTTGTGGCAAAAAAAACGCCCTGATCAATAAAGGTCAGGGCGTACATTATAAATATTTAAATAGTTTCGTTATGTTTCTTCTTTTTCTTCCTTGCTACGGCGTGTTGTAATAATTAATACAACAACTATAATGACAAGAAGAATAGGTGTCGCAAACCAATACTGTTTACCGGAATATTCTATCAAGTCATTAAAACGGCCGATCAAAAGAGAAATACGGCCCATCACGGCAAATCCGAATGAGGCACCAAAATATATCATCAGATAAAAAATTCCGATCCGGGATACAACTTTAAGTGCGCCTTTATGTTCAACGGAGAAGAAGAAGTAAAATAATCCCGTAAGAACACCGACGATGAGGATAATGTTATTGATGCTGTCGCCCAAATTACCGGTCCAGAGCGGAAGCATGGTTGCATGGATCTGTCCAATTACATCGGAACTCATATAACCGTATAAGCGAAGACCGGCAGCCATACCAATAACATAAGCCAGTGACCAACGACTGAGCCATCCAATCTTCGGGATCAAACGAAATAACATGAAGCAACCGAGAACGAAGGCGATCAAATAACTCAAATTCTGGGGCTGATCTCCAATACCGCGGTACAGTACACCGTTAATGGTTTCTTCAGGAAATACTTTTGCAGCTGTTACATGTAAAACATGATACACACCATACCAGAATTTGTTAAAACCTTCAAGGGATGCAACATCTGTTTGGGGCCACAGCCGTCCGAATAAATTCGGTTGTACCTGATTCCAGAAAGCAATGGTTGCCCAGTGTGCAGCAGATACACCAATAAAGATATGCTCGGCAAGTTTATAAAACGGGTTATCTTCATAAAGATAACTCAGAATTGAAAGTGTTAAAAAGACGGCAACCCAAGCGCCTAAAATACCTATATACATTTGGTTACCTCCTAATATTTACGTTGTTTTTTACGTTTAACAAAATATGAAATATTACCAAGAACAATAAATAACACGATTACAAGGTGTGCTACGGATTGAGCATCCATAAATTTTGTTGCATCACGTTTTTCTTTAAAATTTGGTAATAGCATACGTGCTTGATCAGTTAATAAACCCGTCTCATTCTCAACTTTTCTGATAAGAAGGGTTTCATACTCGGAAGCACCGGGCATTCCGGCAATAATGCCTTTCATTTGTCCGGATTTTACATAAGGAAGTAATTGGTTAACCTGTATGGAAGTGTTTCCGCTTGATACGGGGATCTGAAGCGGGTCACTTGCATAAAGAACCCATTCAATAGCACCGGGATATCCGGCGGAGAAACTAAAGATAAAGTCCAGATCACGAAGGGTCTGCACATCATGCATAATAGGGATCTGGCTAATGGGAGTTCCTTTTGAATCTACCGAAAAGTTTGCTGCAAAACTTTTTCCAATTCCTTTGATCACAGCTTCGTTTCCGGGACGATATCCCAGGTTAACGTAATCTACACCGTATTCCAGGTTAAATTCTTCCTCAGCAACCAGCCCCAGGACTTCATTTGCCATAAACAATCCATCCGGCCATAAACACATGACCACAACCTTATTTCCTTTTGAAAACAGGTGGCGCAGTACACTGGTCGCCATTGGATGGATTTCCGGTTTAGTAGACGGTCCATACTCAAAAGAAAGAAGGACCTTAGCATCTTGCGGTAAATTATCTATTGTATTAAATGCATCTTCGGTAAGTTGAGTTGTCTCAACAGGTAAGCCCATGGGAATTAGTAACGGTATCAATACCACAAGAGCAATAATTAAGAAAATTATACGGCGGTCGAGACTATCCAATTTTTCCAAAATATTATATTTTGCCATTTTAGTCTCCTCCCATAAATGATTTTTCAATGCCGAGAATAATTCGAAGCGATGTTCCGACAATACCCAAACCGATACCGATCATAATAGCACGTGCACCGGCTGCATTGGGATACTGATAGAGCCACTCCTGAAGAACAGGCAGGTGCAGCCAGGACAACCATGGAATATTCTGTGTCCAAGATGTCAGAAAAGCACCCAGCGGCACACGTCCAAGCATAATTAAAACACCCGAAAGCAGCAGGACAGTTGCTTCTGCATTACGGATTTTAAAAGCACGGTATGATGCGGATGCTACAAAGAAAGCCAGAAGTGCGAACATGGTTGCTGAAAGGGGAGTAAAAAAAGAATAGAAGATCCATCGGTAATAGGTGTTTTCGCCTTGTACGTGTGAGCCCCATATTAGCTCGCCGAGACTGACAGTTGCACCCATGTCCTCAAGTTCATCGATCGATTTTTGAGCAGCCCGTTTAGATACCACAGCCTTATGAAGAATAATTTTTTCTCCGTTTACTCCGGGTTCTTTATACGTATCTCGTACTTCTTCAATGGGCTTATCGGTGACTTCAGCTATTCTCATATAAACAGCATCCGGATTATCACCAACAGAGATTAAATTCGGATAATATCCGCCTTTAATAAAGAAGCCAAAAGATAAAGTTAAAAAGAATGACAAAATAGCCGCTAAGCTAAATATCCAGCCTTTTCGACGTTTAATAACTTTTCGTCCCTGAAGCTTTAATAAATTGAGTGCTCCCAGTATCATTGCAAAACTTGCAATGATATCGTACCATTGTGTTGCATGGATTTCAAGCTCGTCAAATGGTGCATGTGGAATAAACCACGACAGGAGCATGATAATACCCACTGCGCCGACAATGATAGAAGGAATTGTTCGTTTCCAAAACATATATAATTACCTCTTTTTTATGATCCTGTAAATAAGTTTTTAAAGAAATGCAGATTAAAGGTTTCAAAAAGAATCCCCAAACCCAGACATGCCATAAGAATTGCTTTTGCGATATCCTGACCTTTAATGGAACCTAAAAGCTTCGGATCATCACCCAAATAGGCACTTGCAGCAAAGAATTCTTCACCAATTAAGGTATAATCGCATGCAGTAACAAAAAATGGAATTTGAGACGGTGATCCGGTACCTGCAATTTGAATTGCGCCGATAGAGTTTCCGGTTTCAGCCATAATGAGAGATTCAGCAAAAAATTTGCCTTGCAGAAAAACTGCAGCGGGTTTTTCCCGCAGCATTAAACCGTCAACTGCTGCCGCAAATGCAAATTGGTCATCCGTATAGTAATGAACCATATCAGCAGAAAATAAATCGGGTCGCCCTTCACTGATATAAGAAGCCTGAACTGTTTCACGACCGGATTCCATTACCAGTGAACGGGATACAGGAACATTTAATTCGGCTTCATAGCGGGCTGTCATCTTTGCGACATGTCCCAAAATAATCAGACCTGAAATCGTTTCGACCTGATCAAGGTCCATGATACCCGGTACAAACAGTACCGATCGTCCCATTTCTGTTGCACGACCAACAGCTTCTTCAAAAGCCTGCAGACCTGCTACCGGACGTAAATATATCTTTTTATTCTTTTTAGCCCGTGTAATGTAATACAGGATTATTCCCGATATTAAAATTAATGCAATAAAACGATTAGTTCGATTAACATTAAACCACATGGCTTCCGTAACAATAGATTCAGAGAGAGCCTCTCCGACCACTGAACGGTTTTCATCAAGAGCGATAACCTTGAACCGGGTTGAAATATCATTGGTGATATTTGTGCTGAAAGCGAATTCGCGTGTTTCAAGCACGGGTACCCATTCACCGGAATTTTCGCTTTTCTGAATGATGTAAATGCTGGATCCTTCTGTCGGCGTGATGGCAATATTTACTTTATTTCCATCTGGCTCTGAGGGTTCTCCTTCTGCAAGAATCGCAAGTTCGGCAAATGCAAAACTAAAAACTCCAAGCAAAAGAAACAGCAAACATACAGTTCGTTTAACGATCATTTAATCCTCCACTTCCAATGTATGATGTTTACTCTTTTTTCGTCTGTGTTTTGGTTTGGGTGGATGCTTCAGAGACATTTCCTCCTCAAGCTCTTCCACGCGCTGTAATATGCGTTCAATATTTTCACGTTTTTCCAACATTTCGGTAAAATCGTAATATCTATTATCCCGTTTCATGAATGATTCAATGATTGGACCGAAAAAATTAAGGGTTTGTGCACCAAAAAAACTCAGCGGTTTCGTTATCTCTAAAAATAAAACAGCAGGGACAGATAAACGCCGGTCGACGATCTTATGTGCAATTTTGTCAATCATCTCTTGTTCAAAAGCCTTATCTTCCAAGTGCGTTTATTCCCTTTCCTGTATAATAATATACAACGACTATAATTTAGTATTTTTCTAATTGTTACCTCAATAAAAAATATAATATAAAAACACAGGAAGTCCAATCTTAAAGTTATTCAAAAACATAATAAAACAGATAAATAATGAAAATGCAATAAATCACATTGCTTCAAAGAAGCGGGGAAAATATTAATTTTCTGGAGATTTGGGTATAGAAGGAATCTTTTGTTGAACAATAGCCAAAACGTCTTTTTTGTTTTTATTGCAAATGAGTAAAAAAGAGCGATAATTATCAAGCCGGGACGGATAAGTCAGAGTAAATAATTTTATGCTTCCTTTTTCTGCGTGATATCGGTGAAATTCATCCCAGCGGCGAACCTTTCTGGAAAGGGGCATCTTCTTAATAACCGTATCATCAGTGAGAATATAGGTGATCGGGAGATAATAGGGAAGTACCATCATGATCAATACAATGGTGGCAATAACAGTAAGAGCCATATCTTTAGTGGTAAAAAATACAAAGTAGGCACAAATAATAATAAGAATTGCAACAGAAACCGCCCGGGCGGGATTTCGCTGCGCAAGCAGAACTTTCCATTCAAGCAGAGGAGGAGATGTTAAGGTATCATGCATAAATTATTCCTTATTTATTTGCTAAAACCTGTGAGGGTGACACCGTTCCCCGGAACGGCAGCATAATGAACAACACCGCGTTCAATGAAAACACCGCTGGCAATATCTTTTGCCAATAATATGGGACCGTCCATATCAACATAGTCCAGTAACGGCAACAGCTGCCCGATACCGGAGATACCAACGGTTGACTCTGTCATACAACCAACCATGACCTTTAAGCCCAATTCGCGGGCACGTGCGATCATGCGGCGGGCAGGAGTCAATCCTCCGCATTTAACCACCTTAATATTTACACCATGAAAATAACCGTGGCAATGGTCTACATCCGCTTCGGATATACAGCTTTCATCTGCGATAAGGGGGAGTACGGAATGTTCATAAACTTTTTTCATATCTGTGGAGGATACATCGGCTTCCATGGGCTGTTCAATAAATTCAACCCCCATTTTTTTTAGTATATAGGAATATTCGATGGTCTGATCAGCAGTCCATGCACAGTTTGCGTCAATACGAAATACAGCATCTGTATGCTGACGCAGAGCGTGCATGATTTCCATATCATGATCAGTGCCGAGCTTGATTTTAAAGACCGGCCAGTCCGCATATTCTTCAATTTTCTTGATCATCACATCAATATCATCGATACCAATAGTGTAATCCGTGACAGGATTTCTGTCCGGCTGGAGTCCCCATAATTCATACGTGCGCTTATTCTGCTTTTTTCCCCATAGGTCGTAGAGTGCCATATCCAGAGCACATTGGGCAAAAGGATTGTGTTTCAGGCGGGGATTTAGCTGTTTCCAGACCGTTTCCGGCGGAGTGTGCAGAATATCTATATCAGCAAGTGTGTCAGCGATAGAGGCAATATCATCACGGATCATGTCTATGGTGAATTTATAATATTTATGATTGGCAACACATTCTCCGTAACCCGAAAAAGATGCGTCATTCACTTCAATAATAGCGGTTTTCTGGATAGTGCGTGTTTCCCGGGATATACCGAATTTATATTTCAGCGGTAAATCGTATTCGTGAACCCGTACTTTCATTGCTTATCCTTAGCTTTGTGTAATGAAGGATGTTCTGCAATATTAACACCCTGATAAATGAAACCGTTCATTATATCGTTGCCCGAATTTAACGGATTCATCATTATTCCACAATATAAAAGTCGCTTACAAACATAAAATGAAATAACCCATTGTGTGAAACACAAATTCAAATCGCAAATTATCAAAAACACCATAAATAATGTCATCTCGACTAAGTCCGTCAGCTGACGAACGCATGGAGAGATCTCAAAATAATCAAATTAAGTTAAAGATTGTTCTTTTCTTTAATTTCCGTAAAATAATTTGAGATTTCTCCCAACCTACGCTAAAGTACATCCTACGTAGCCCCGAATAATCGGGGCGCAGGAGCCCTATGGTTGGAGTTCTT
>JAUXEL010000144.1 GCA_030620575.1 Fidelibacterota bacterium | reverse complement strand
TTCCTCCTTCTCTATATGCTCCAATAATTGCGTGATCACCGGAAATAGCTACGCTATAACCAAACCAATTACTCTCCGCCCGATCAGAGGCAACGATTTTTTGTTGTTGGCTCCATGTTGTGACGTTTCTTGTAAAGATATAGGCCGATCCGGCGGTGGTCAGAGTATTTGTTCCGCTGGTATCTTCCTCTTCCGCATATGCTCCCACGATGACATAATCCCCGGAAATGGCGACGCTGCAACCAAAATAATCACTTTCTTCGCGATCGGAAGCAACGATCTTTTGCTGTTGAGTCCAGCTTTCATCGCTTCGCACAAAAATATAAGCTGATCCGGCATTGCCAATGGTATTTTCTCCGTTAGCATCTTCGCTTTCCATAGATGTCCCAACAATGGCATAATCACCGGAAATAGCTACACTCAAGCCGAATCCATCATACGAGGCACGATCGGAAGCAACCACTTTCTGCTGTTGTATCCAGCTTGAACCATTATTATAGAAAATATAAGCTGCTCCGGCACTGGTTACAGGATTTAGTCCATTAGCATCTTTTTCTTCTCTCTCTGCTCCAACAATTGCATAATTGCCCGAAATGGCTACGCTATTTCCGAAATATCTGTATACATAGCGGTCAGAGGCAACGATCTTCTGTTGCTGACTCCAGACTGACCCATTATAATAAAAGATATAGGCTGCCCCGGCATTGACTAAAGGATTTGCCCCGGTTGCATCTCCGTCTTGCTGATATGCACCAATAATAGCGTAATCACCGGAAATAGCCACGCTCATGCCAAATAGATCATCAACGGCCCGATCAGAAGCAACAAGCTTTTGTTGTTGAAGCCAGGTGTCGCCACTTCGCATAAAAATATAGGCTGATCCGGCTTTGGGTAAGGAATCTGTTCCGCTTACATTATGATCTTCCCAATACGCTCCAACAATTGCGAAATTGCCGGAGATTGCGACACTATAACCAAAATGGTCATTTGTTGCTCTGTCGGAAGCAACGGCTTTTATAACTTGATCCCAATCTTGGGCAAGTAATCCACTCAGGCTTAAAACACATACGAATACTTTAACAAAATACTTTTTCATAATTATCTCACTTATTTTTAGGATTTAATAAACATCACTCAAATAAAAAAAATCATTAACGCCAACCTAAACAATAAATGATTTAAATGGGTCAACGTATGTTCTCCTTTAAGAATTGTAAAACGCTATTGTGTATTCTTTAATAAAAATATAAAGTAGAATGAATTAAATGTCAACGACCTTTTTCCCTTAAGGATTTTTTGCTTAGCCCGGATTTACCTGAAGTGTAAAAAACTTGGGTCAAGTTTAGGATATTTTTTTATTTGATTTAAGGACAAGGAACGCCGATTTGCGATTTATGAAGTAAATATTCACTTTTCAATTCACTGTTCGTTAATCCTTGTTCGATATTCAACTCAAGACCTCAAAAAAACCGACCTATAAAAAAACAGCTCCCAACATATGTGGAAGCTGTGAAGTTACGCCATCAGGGACTTTCCCAAAGGGACCCCATTGGGGGAACCCCGATCCGCCAGCTGGCGGATAAGAGTACAATGTTTTATAACTTGCTAAATTACCTGTTTAAGGTTTAATGTTTATGATTAGAACAAACTATGTGGTTTTTGTAAGGAAGTGTAAGACAAAAATAAAGCCAATCACATAATTGGCTTTATTTAGATCATTTTTTCATTTATTATTGTGCTAAACGGACTACACGAAATCCCACAAATGCTGCCCAATAAGCATTATACCCCTCTCGCTTTGAAATATATGGATCAATATCGCTAAAATGACCTCCGCGATTAACGCGCGCACCGCCTGTTTCCGGTCCACGGGGATCGCTTGCAATATCACTCGGCTGACTAGCGTATCTGTCCCAACACCATTCAGACATATTGCCGCTCATATCACAAATTCCCAATTCATTCGGCAGACGTTCTCCCCCGGGATAGGAACCATAAATGACATTACTATAATGATTATATACCGCAACAGCATCTTTATCATACGAACCGGCATAAGGAAAATCCCTATAGGAATGTATGCCGCCCCTTGCAGCAAATTCCCATTCCGCTTCGGTAGGTAACCGATAACCATTTGCAGACCAATTACATATTACAGCACCTTGATTTGAAGAAGTTCCCTCGCTAATCGTATAGCAGGGCGTTAAACCTTCTTCTTCGCTTAACCAATTGCAATATTCCAAAGCGCCATACCATGTTCCACTCGAAGCAGGACAGTCTTCTTCCCTATTATATGAAGTTGCAGAAAATTGCCAGGAACCACCACTATAAATAATGTTCACTGTATATATCGGATCTAAATCCAAAATATCATTTCCATTGTAGAATCCATTTTCCGAAACCCCGGCATCGTTCATGAATTCAATAAATTGCGAATAGCTTATTTCACATATTCCCATGTAAAGATCATTTGTAAGTGTAACAAAGCGACCATCATAGGTTTCCGTTTTGAACATATAAAAACTGCCGTGTTCTACCAGCGCATAGCCTTCCGGAATATTTCCGCTTCCACTGCTGACAGATACCCGTTCAATGGTTTCGTCGTAGGCCCCGCCACTATCTTTAACGCGCAATTTAACATCATAGTTACCCTGAGTATCAAATTGATAACAAGCAATTCTGCCAACACCATCCCAAATACCATCTTCATCAAAATCCCATTGATAGGTCATGGTAGTGATATCATCTTCAACATCTGTACTTGCCGTCGCATTAAAAATGAATGTATTATCCACAGTGCCGGAAGTGGGAAATACGCTGAAAACAGCTTCGGGAGCATTCCCGGTAAAGTTAATATGTATTTCTGCTTGTCCCTGATCGTCTTCTTGCTCGGCTACCACCTTAAGGACATGCTCACCCAGCTGATAATCACTGCTTACAATTATTACAGTAAAAGGATTATAAAAGAAGGTATCAATGGGAGCATTATCTATATAACACGTTGATATACCGTCAAATTGATCCTCATCTATGGTAATATTAACATTAACATAGATATCTTCCCCGTGTGCGAAAGATTCATCATCATAGATGTTTGTAAATCCAATATTTATTGGTGAATTATTGAACAAACATCCTGAAAGGAATAAAATTAAACAAATTATTTTTACATAATTGAATCGCTTTTTCATGACAACTCCTTTTGGAAATTATTGTTTAAATTCTTTTTTTATAGTACAAGTTAAAACTTAATATTATGAGAAGCAAGATATTTACATTATGAAAATATTCTTTTACGAGTTGGTTTTTGATTTCACTTTAACTAACTTTAAAATTAAAAAACATTAACAATAAAGTAATATTACCATTATGAATGAAATTAATTTTGAATTAGCCCCGAATCCTTTAGAGAAGTTTCTTAAAAAGTCAAAAAAAGAGTTTACCAAAACTGACATTATCAGCTTTGTCGAAAAGAATGATATCAAAATGATCAACTTTCGCTATGTGGCAGAAGATGGTCGTTTAAAGGTATTGAATTTTGTTATTCAAAGTCGTGAACATTTGGAATTAATTTTGACAGCCGGCGAACGTGTTGACGGGAGCAGTCTGTTTAACTTCCTTGAAACAAGATCAAGCGATCTATATGTTGTTCCGCGCTTCAAAACAGCTTTCCTTAATCCATTTTCAGAAGTTCCGGCAATAGATATTCTTTGTTCTTTCCATAATAGGTCGGGAGATCTTTTGACTGATGCTCCTGAAAATATTATGCGTAAAGCCCATCGGGCACTTGTTGATTCAACCGGTTGCGAATTAGAAGTAATGGCAGAAATCGAATACTATGTGATATGCAAAAAGAATGATGAATACAGAACTACCGATCAAAAAGGTTATCACGAAGCTGCTCCATTCGTAAAATGGGAACAATTGCGTATTGCTGCCATGTTGGCTATAGTTCAATCCGGAGGACAAGTTAAGTATGGTCATTCTGAAGTGGGAAATTTTTGCGACGAAGA
>JAUXEL010000145.1 GCA_030620575.1 Fidelibacterota bacterium | reverse complement strand
TCTTTAGAAAGATAATCGGAAATGAGTACGATTTCTTTGAAATATTCCTTCAGTTTTTCACGGATTGCCACTGATTCAATATTCTCTTCGAAAGTTTCATAAGTGCGTTTCACAATTCCGCGAT
Organism: Fidelibacterota bacterium; assembly: GCA_030620575.1. Lineage (GTDB taxonomy): Bacteria > Fidelibacterota > Fidelibacteria > Fidelibacterales > Fidelibacteraceae > M50B103. The sequence continues at coordinate 3,854 of JAUXEL010000145.1, read as the reverse complement.
AATAAGGGTCCCGTGTAGTAATGGAGTGGATTTTAACGCGTTCAATGCCCTGAACGATCACGCTGCGACTTTTGTCGGGCATTTGAAATACCTTCACAATTCTTGCCAGGGTACCGTATTTATACAGATCTTCTTCGACAGGATTTTCAATGGAAATATCTTTTTGCGCAACCACAACAAAGATCCTGTCTCCGTCCATGATATCATTCAATAATCGCAGGGAATGCACCCGTCCGATATACAGTGGAATGATCTGCTGGGGGAAAAGTACGGTATTCCGCAGGGGCATGATCGGACTTTCTATTGGAGTATTGTATTTATCGAGGATGTTTGAATCAAAATTAGTCGGTTCGAATTTATTCATTTGTTTCTTCTACCTCTTCAGGTTTAGGATTGTTTAACGGGTCGGTAATAAATACCGGTTTTTTTGATGAAACACGCCCATCCTGTTTGATCCGGAAGGATTTGATGGTCGCGCTGCCATGCAATGGCATAATATAAAATAATTTTAATACACGAACAACACGCATAGTTACTTTTTCATCGGAACGTACTGTTGCAGAATCATACGTTTGCGTTGCCCAGTGCCCGGAATGCATCTGCTTACCTTTTAGCCAAAGGAGCATCTTTTCAATGCGCGGATCTTCATAACTGAAATTCAATCGTGTCAGCATTTCAAGAATTGACAATACGCCGCCGGAATACGATCCCTGCAACCTGAAATCATTTTTCAGGGTTTGCCAGGCTTCTTTTCCCTCAATGATACCGCCGGGATTTTCAACATATAAGTGAGAGAGGACAAACTCAACGCCTTTTTTTATTTTAGTATTTTTGATGTATTTTAAATTATAACTGAAAGTATGCAGGACTTTACAGGTCAGCCATACATCCGAATAGCCTGCTGTTGTCGTTCCCCAACCCTTATCGTTATTCTGCTGGCGCAACAGCCATTTTAAGGATTTTTCCATGTAAGGATTAGTGATAATCCCGTATTCCATAATTGCGTCAATAATAAAGATATTGGCGGGAAGTGAAACGGGAAAACTGCCATCTTCCTTCTGCCGTTTTATAAGCAGTGCCAGAGCCCTCTGAATTGATGTCATTTTTTTATTGCAGTGATAAAAACGCAGTTCCTTGACGATGGATGCCAATTTGACGAGCATTTCCTCTTCGCGGGAAGCTTCGAATTTATCGATATGGTATAATATGCGTTCAAGCACAAGCAAAAGGCTGATCCTGCGTTCCGCGTGCTTCATATCCTGTTCGGTACTTAAAAGCTGTTTATCGTCATGGTCGAGCAGTAGGAAATTTTTTAAAATTTCATAACGTATCGGAGCATGATACCCGTGATATAATACATTGATCGGATCAACGGGCAACTCATTCTCAAACCAGGCCATCAATTTTGGGTTTTTATTAAATACCATTTATTTTCGCTTTCGCAGTATGTTGCCTTCAGCCATGACCATCTTCGGGAACGCCCCTAAATACAGAGGATGTTTGTCCCAGACTATCAAACTTGCCCATTTCCCTTTTTCAATGGTGCCAAGATAGTCATCAATACCGAGGATGCGTGCATTGTTCCGCGTAATAAGCGCAATAGCGTCGCTTTCACTCATGCCGAAGATCAGAAAATATTTCAAGGTGTCGCGCAGAGTTGAAGTTAAAATCACCGGGTGATCGGACATAAGGCCGAAAGTTGCGTTGGATTCCATTAATAATTTGACATTTTGATAGTAAGCGTGTTTTAGTTCGACCTTACCGCCCAGAGAACTTAAGGGACCGTAGACGATAGGAATATCATGTTTTGCCAGCTCGTTGAAAATTTGTTTGTGGAAAACATCACAAACGTGCTCCGCGGTGACCTTTAGTCCGTATTTTTCTTTTAAATAGATCAGATACAAGGCATCATCTTCTTTGTGCACGTGTACCTTAGCCGTTTTCTTGCCGCTCAGAAGGTCGAGGTAATCGTTGTCTTCTGTCGTGAAGGACAGTTTGCAATCGTAAGTCGCATCGACGATCAGCTGATCGAATCCCGCTTTAGATATTTTCGCATTTTCCAGCTGCTTTTCCGCTTCGCGAATGGCTTTATCCTTTTTATGGTCTGCTTTGGCTTTTTTCAACAGGATCTCATCAAATTTCCGTTCAAGCAGACCGTAAATGCCCATTCGTGTATCCGGGCGCGTACCTTTCCAGTCCGTAGTCGACCGCGGATTATATCCCAGGGCCATTTTAAAACCGTAATCCTTGATCACGGCATCTTTGCGGTTGGGAACAAAATTGCGGATCACCTTCGCTTTACCGCCGATAAGATTGCCGCTGCCGGGCACCACGCAGGAATAAAGATGACCAAAATCAACGGCCTCCGTAAAAGCACGGTCATCAAAGTAGATACTGTTGACCGGATCGTTTGAGATCAAAAATTGACTGGTTTTATCATTTGATTCAGATTCCTGATAGGGCTCACCTTCGCGGCCAAGGCCGATATGCGAATGTGCATCAATAAAACCGGGTGTGACTATGCCTTCGTAATCGGCATCTTTTTTCTTTTTTGTAATTCCGACGATCTGATTGCCTTCGACAATGATCGCTTTATCTTTCAGGACGGTATTCCCGTCGTAGAGGGTTGTTGCGTTGATGATGATTTGTTTTGCCATATTTCTATTCCTTGTTTATTTCTTGTATTGATGATCGTTGTAGGGAACGGTCGCGACCGTTCCTTACAGTACCGAAATTATTTCTATTTAATAAGATTTTTCATTTTCTTTATCGTTTCCACCGGATTTTCTGTATGAAAGATGGCTGATCCGGCGACAAAAGCATCCACCCCGAGCTCACTCAGAGATGAAATATTATCAGCATTTATGCCACCGTCCACCTCGATTATCAAATCTTCCCGTTTGAAAGTTTTTTTCAGCTCATTCAGTTCTTTGATCTTATCGTTGGTCCGGAGAATGTAAGATTGACCGCCAAACCCGGGGTTTACCGACATCAGCAGGATAAAATCACAATAGGGAATAAGTTCCCGGACAGCTACTATAGGAGTTTCGGGTTTTATAACGATCCCCGCCTTTACGCCTTTGCTCTTGATATATTCAAGGCTTTGCCTGGGATGAACAGCCGCTTCATAGTGAAAAGAAAGCCAGTCGGCTCCCGCATCAATGTACTGATCCAGGGTCTCCTCCGGATTGCTGATCATCAGGTGTACATCCAAGGGCAGGGAGGTGATAGCTTTTAGCTGTTTGATGATCGGCGGTCCGAAGGTCAAATTCGGGACAAAATGGCCGTCCATAACATCACAATGGATAATATCCGCGCCGGCTTTTTCAAGCATGCGGATTTCCGATTCAATATTCATGAAATCGGAAGACAGGATGGAGGGGGCAATAAGTTTGTTCATGTTTGTACCTTATGTTTCACGGGGTAGAGACAAGGCAGTGCCTTGTCTTTACACCAACATGGTTTTATATAATTTCTCGTACGATTCTTTCGCATGATACGACGATCTCACCAAAGGTCCCGATTCCACGTGCAGGAGTCCGCATGCCAGTCCGCGTTCTTTATATTTTGCAAAGGTATCCGGATGTACATATTCTGCAACCGGGAGATGTGCGTGAGTCGGTTGTAAATACTGACCAATGGTAAAGAGCGCAACCCCGTGTTGCGCGGCATCCCGCATAAGGGCTTCTATTTCCGCCTCCGTTTCACCCAATCCGACCATAACACCGGTCTTTGTAATAAAACCGTGTTTCGATATATATTGCAGGACATCTAAGGAACGTTGATAATCGGCCTGAGGACGTGCAACAGGGTAGAGGCGGGGAACGGTTTCAAGATTATGTCCCACCACATCG
>JAUXEL010000150.1 GCA_030620575.1 Fidelibacterota bacterium | reverse complement strand
GCGATAACTTCTCTTTCTTATAAAAACAAGAAACCTCTTACAACAGGTTTTTCTCTCCCACTCTCTTCTCTTCTCCGGCAAGCGTTCCCGACCAGTCGGCAGCCCGCATAGAGCGGTTCCAGCCGACAGGTCATCACAACCTCCCTATCTCTTGACACAACAGCTCCAGTCGAAAGGTCTTTTATTCTTTACTTCTGCCTTCTGACTTCTGCCTTCTGCCTTCTGCCTTCTGACTTCTGGCTACTGGCTTCTGGCTACTGGCTTCTATCTTTTTGTTATTATTTATTTTGGTGTACAGGGCGAATGTTATTCGCCCCTACATATATTGCAAATTTCTCTTCTCTTTTCAACTTTCCAGCCTTCGCCAGCTGGTCCCGAATGTTCGGGGCCGGACATGTGCCTGTTCCCTATGCCATTTAAAATCATGATATTCCAATTGATGGATTAATTTGGATGATGCAGATTTAAATCCCCCAATTAATTCGGATAATGATTTTATTTTACCTAATCGTACGGAACGGTCGCGACCGTTCCCTACAATTGCATTGTTTTCACAAATTTTAATCATTCCATGAATCGGGTCGGGTCTTTTATCTTTTCTAAACTTTACAAGATGATATTTCTACGGAAAGTGTAATTTCTTTTTTGCAGCGGGGTTCTATGCGGATTTTCCAAAAATAATTTAATACTACATTTTGAAAAATATTTTCAATGCCCTCAGGTGATAAAACCGGAATAATATTTGGATAGGTCATTACGCGCGCTGCTTCCGGGCTAGACAGACTGATTTGATAGCCCTCAGCAGTATTTTTTATCACTAATTTCTCTACGGAATCCGTATCGGACACGTATTCTAATGTTTTATTTTTTAGTTCTTTCGGTTCTGAATAATAACGTTTTTTCCATTCCCCGTCGTTTACAGAGAAATTAAATTCCGGACCAAACCAGAAGTCAATAGCCGCAATGCCATTATTTTTTATTTGATAGCTTACATCGAAACCGTGTTCATTAAACATGATAGATTTGCACAAATGCGCACGCTGCCAGTTTATCCAACCGTTACGGGAAAATTTGACACAATTTGTATTAACGGTATTATTAACTTCAACGGCTTCATTCATAAAGTCACTGGCATCCTCAAGCTTTTGATGACGGATAAGATCCACATCAATATCTTTATCATAATAGCGCTCAATTAATGAGTACCGGGGTGACTTATCATAAACAGGTTTCACATCCATTTCATCATGAAATAATTCAGGGTAACATGAGATCGTATTGCAAAGATTAACTGAACGGGGCTTATAATCCAATTCCGCCAGACCACCCATAATACGGGAATCAAAAACTGCCCGCAGTTTTTTTGTGATAATTGTCACATCATCATAACCGTCCCGGTTAATATCCATTAGTTCCTGATAGATCTGGCCTGACAAATTAAACAGTCGCTTATCAATGGTGGACTCTGCTTTAATGAGATTCGACCATGTTGTATTCCGCAAATGCGGAAGATAAATACCTCCGTGAACGCCATGCCAATAGGCATCGTGAGAGGTTCCCGACCAAAATTGTTTTTTAATTTTTCGAATATTTTTCGGAGCTTTCCCTGTATTGATCAGGGTATCAATTTTACGACTGATTTGGCTCATACGTTTATGCATCCAGTTGGCTTCGGGATATTTCGCAAGAAAACTGCGCCAGCCTTTTCCAAAACCGCGAAGCGCCATTGTCCATTCATCTATCTCAGGATATCCGCCCTCTGTAGGATAACACAGACCAAGCGGCATATAGTGTTCCCAGTAATCTTTAAATGTGGTTGTCTGTATGTATGAACGGTTACGATGCAGAAGTTCAAAGAACTCATTTAGCCATTTAAAATATTCCGGAGAGTCAGGATAAATACCAAATTTTTCCCCGTTTTCAACAAAGACAAGAACATCCTGATTGTTGTCTGAAGTATGTGTCAACAAATATTCAATTGCCCTCTCCGGAGAAGTATGAGGAATCATTTTTCGCAGGGTATCAGAAACGGAAAACACCCCAATAGTCCGTCCTTCTATTTCAGTATTGAAATATCCTTTAACGGGGCGATTTTGACAAACATGATGTTCGTCGATCACGGTATATTTTAATCCGCTTTCAAAAATACTATAGGGTAAGTCCGGTGACCAGACGCGTTCCGGCAGCCACATCCCTTTGGGGATATAGCCGAAAATATCCCGCAATAAACCATTCTGCAGTTTGATCTGTCCTATGCGATCTGTTTCGGGCAGTATGGTCAACATCGGGTCGTAGTATGCACCGGATAATAATTCTATATTTCCGCGATCTGTTATATTGCGAATAGTATCCACAAATTCCGGTTTATGTTCAATAAGCCATTCCAGTAAAGGGCCGCTGTAATGCAATGAAACGGATATACCGGGATATTTTTTCAGCAGTTCAATAAATGGTTTATACGATTTTTCATAGGCACGTTCAAATACATCGTCGAAATTTCCAACGGGTTGATGATTGTGAAGTGCAAATATAAATTTGATCAGGGACATACAGTAAGTAAGACAAAGACGGCTCCGATGAACGGCCTTTGTCTTTTATTTGGTGTTTTTACATTTTGGCCATTTTTATCAGAAGATCAACAACGCGAACACTATAACCCCATTCATTGTCGTACCAGCTCAGAACTTTCACTATGTTTCCATTTACCATGGTGCATCCTGAATCAAAAATGGAGGAATAACTGTTTCCAATGACATCCACAGAGACGATCGGATCTTCACAGTATTCTATAATACCTTTTAATTTTCCCTCAGACGCTTTTTTCATAACGGCATTGACTTCGTCTTTGGTGACGTTTTTTTCAAGTTCTACCACTAAGTCAACAAGCGAACCATCGGGTGTAGGTACGCGCATTGCCATACCATCCAGTTTGCCTTTTAAAGCAGGAATGACTTTACCTACTGCAGCTGCAGCACCGGTGGTTGTGGGAATAATGGATACTGCTGCAGAACGTGCACGGCGCAGATCAGAATGCGGGAAATCCAAAATTCGCTGGTCATTTGTATATGAATGAATGGTTGTCATTAAGCCTTTTACAATACCGAATTCGTCATTTAATACCTTTGCAACCGGTGCAAGACAATTGGTCGTACATGAAGCATTCGATACGATCTTATCGTCTGCCCTCAGTTCTTCGTCATTAACACCCAATACGATCGTGTTGTCAATTTCATCTTTTGCCGGAACAGTCAGGATAACCTTTTTAGCACCGGCTTCGAGATGTTTCGCAATTTGATCGCGTTTACGAAAGACACCCGTTGCTTCTACCACATATTCAACATTTAATGCTTTCCAAGGCAGCTGTGCCGGGTCTTTTTCAGCATAAATAGGAATTTCTTTACCATTTACTACAATAGCATCGTTCGTTGATGAAATTTCACCATCATATTTTCCATGAACAGAATCATATTTTAACAAATGAGCCAGGGTTTTTGCATCGGTCAAATCGTTAATAGCAACAACTTCAACGCCTTCGCGTTTTTGAAGTACGCGAAATACTAAACGTCCAATTCTTCCAAACCCGTTAATACCTACTCGTATGCTCATTTGTTTCTCCTTTTTGTTTGTTTTCCAAATGTCATAGAATATATACTGTTTCCAATCTTATCGCTACATTTTTTTGTAGAATCGGTGGATTTATCATTAACTTTTTATTGGTTTTTACAGCTTTTTTTCATTATTTATATATCTTATGAAGACAATGACATTAACATTTGATCATTTTCACGTTTCCGGTGATATCGCAGCGGAAATCCGGTTTTTGAAGGACATTCGCTTTGATATTCAAAAACCCGATGAAACACTTGTTCTGCTTGTATCAGCCCCGATTGTAAATGATATAAAAATTGAATTTCATTATGTTCAAT
>JAUXEL010000168.1 GCA_030620575.1 Fidelibacterota bacterium | reverse complement strand
GATTGGATCGATCTCTGCTGACATGCGCTGAAACAAGTGAAGAACGTCGTCAGTCCATAAATGGTGGCGGGTTTTCGGCTAATTTCAATTTAGGAGGTATTCTCCTTTTTGAAACAAATTATGAGTACTCAAATGCTCTGATCCTGGATGGTGGTTCTCATCCTGTTGCTCAAGGAAGCTGGGATATGTCACGATTCTATTATCGCCTGGATCTAAAATCAACTTTGAACTCTTTTATGGATATCGATCTTTTCTTTAAGCAATACTGGGCAAATGCCACAGGTTACCACCCTACTCTTGAAGCGCAAATTTATGCCTCTTCTCATCGGCATTTTGAAGGTGGTGTTGCACTTCCTTATCATCACTCAGCTAATGAATCCTGGGCAGGAAGTGTATCTTATTCATTTCAGGATATTAAACGCGAAGATAATTTTTTAGGTTTGCTGCACTACTTCCCCGGTAATACTCTGCATCTGAATATGTATTATGCCTATAAACAACACAATATCCATTATGAGTTTCAACTGGGATATGACAATATTATCGTTGGCGAAAATATTATTTATGATGATATGGCAGGTTGGTATTATTCACATAGTACTGAACAGGAAATCGCATATTACGCGCAGGACCGCGAACAGTTAAGCGCAAGCGGTAAAATCGTATTTCCGTTTCGCCATATTCGGGTGCAATTATCCGGAAGCTATACCGAAATTATTCCAAAGTATATTGAAACTCGCTATCGCTTGATACAAACAACATTTGAAATCATATTCTGATGTGTTCCAATAAATGAACATTGGGGTAAAGACAAGGCAATGCTTTGCCTCTCCTATAAACAATTGAAAGGCAATAAATGAAAAAATTCATCATTATTTTTACACTCATCGCAACCCTGGCATTCGCTAAATCCCCCACAATCGCTATTGTAGTGGATGATATTACTTATGATAAAGCAAAAACAGCTGTGCACAATTATGCCTCAGCCCTTGAAGAAGAGGGTTATGCCGTTGCGCTTTATTCCCAAAAATGGAAAAATCCGGAATCAATTCGGCAAATATTACGAGAGATCGCTGAAAATAATAATTTGGAAGGCGCGGTATTTATCGGCGATATCCCTATTCCGATGGTACAGGATGCACAGCATCTTACTTCGGCATTTAAAATTGATCAGACACGTTTTACCATGCAGCGAATTTCAGTAGCAACAGACCGCTATTATGATGATCTTGATCTGGTCTTTGATTTTATTAAACAGGATGAAGAAAATCCCCTCCTTTTTTACTATTCACTATCGGAAAAATCTACGCAGTATATTGAAAAAGATTTTTACAGCGGACGTATTTTTCCTCCTTTGCACGATGAACGAAAATATACTATGATCGCAGACTATTTAACGCGTATCGTGGAGCAAAAGCGCCATCCTGAGGTTCTGGACACTATGATAACATATACCGGACATGGGTATCATTCGGAATCTTTGAATTCCTGGGAAAATCATTCTCACATGCTTCGGGAACAGTTTCCGAATCTCTATCTTCCCGGCGGTCAGGTAAAAAACTATGAGCATACCATGAGCCGTAAAATGAAAGATATTCTTATTAGAGAACTTGAAGATCCACAATTGGACATGGCAATTATTCACGCACATGGCGGAGATGATGCTCAATATCTTCTTGGATATCCTCCTGCAGCTAATGCCCGGGAGAATATCGAGGAAGTAAAACGTTTTGTACGCAGTAAATTGCGCACTGCAAAACGCCGCGGTAATTATGAAAAATCAAAAAAATATTATCTTGAAAACTATGATATTCCCGAGCACTGGATCGATGATACATTTGATGAAGATGTAATCCGCGAAGATTCACTCTATAATGCTTATTTGGATATATATTCACCGGATGTTGAAAAAATGTCCCCTGAAGCGGATATAATTATATTTGACGAATGCTATAACGGTCAATTCTATCAAGAAAATTATATTTCCGGAACCTATGTTTTTGGAAAAGGAACGACAGTAGCCGGAATTGCGAATTCCGTTAATGTCCGCCAGGATATCTGGGCTAATGAATTATTAGGCCTTTTACGGCACGGTGCTTCACTGGGGGAATGGCATTTGAGTCGGAATTATATCGAATCGCAGATTATCGGTGATCCTACTTTCCATTTTGCAAAACCGGCAAAGTCACCTCTATCTGCATCATATAAAAAACTCTTAAAATCCAATGATGCTACCTTGAGAACTTATGGCGTATATCAACTAGCACGCGCAGAAGGTATGGATGCAGAGCAAAAACTTATTCAAATTTACCGGGCTGATCCCTCAGCCAATGTCCGACTTGAAGCTTTAAAATCATTAGCGGAATTTCGGACACCGGCATTTCGAGAATTACTTAAAACCAGCGCTACAGATCCCAGTGAGCTGATTCGACGTATAAGCATGAATTTGATGGGGAAAATTGGAAACATTGACTATTTCCCCTACCTTATTGACCGGATGGATCATGATATCTCCAGACGTGTTTCCTATTCTGCTAAGACAGAATTGGATTTACTGTTTGCAAATCCTAAGCTGGATCCTATTTATGATTCTTTTAAAACGACCATGAATGATACGGTAAAAATTAAACAACTTGATTATCGGCAAAAGCGTGCAAAAAAATGGCTGTACGATGAGATAATTCCCACGCTTTTGGATACTTCTCTGACAGCCAAAAAACGAATGTCAAAAGCACGGTCATTCCGGAACTATAATTTTGCAAGCGGTATTCCCACTCTGTTAAACGTTGCCCTGGATGAAAGCGATGATTCCCTTGTACGGACCGCCTGCGTTGAAGCCCTCGGATGGTTTACAATGAATCCCGGTTATAAAATGATCATTGAGCAATTAAAACCGCTGACAGAATCTTCTGCTGCAGAAGTAAAGGCGGAAGCAATAAAGTCCATCAAACGTCTGGAACACGGTCCAAATCTGGTTATTACACCCTAGAAGAAGTTGAAGGTGGAAGAGGTGAAGAGTCGAAAAGTTGCCTGCCGGCCGTAACCTCGGCGAAGGCTGGAAAGTTGAAAATTGTGGTCTAATTGTCTTTTTCAACAAATCAATTTCTTAGCCTAAACCATTAAACTTTTAAACTCTTAAACTCTTTCTTAAAATCTTGAGGCAAGTTTTTTCAATTTATTTTTCGACCATCCAGCAGACTTCTCCCCCGAAGCCTCGGGGCTGACGGATCAGTTCCAGCCCAAGGACAAGGTAATGCCTTGTCTTACTGACTACAGTATACTGCTT
>JAUXEL010000182.1 GCA_030620575.1 Fidelibacterota bacterium | reverse complement strand
TATCTGGTACATCGGGTTATCCGGTCTAAATCCTTATCCTGTTAATCCCGCCTGTCCGCTGTAGCCCCGATGAATATCGGGGCGAAGACGGGTTATCCCGTCTAAAAATATTATCCCGTCAACTTTCAGCTAAAATTATTTCCGGTTTCATGTTGGTTTATGTGCTGACTTTGTTATATTTTAGTCAGTTAAGATAAAAATGGAGTAATTTGTGGAAGCTTTAAATGCGGTACTACTACAAAAAATAGAAGTTGCCCCGGGGCTGTGTATTTTTCGTATTGCACCGAAAGGCTGGAAATTACCGGAATTTAAACCGGGTCAATATTGTCCTCTTGGACTGCCTCCGACAGCAGAACGCGTACCTTATTCAGGTCCCATGGCAAAACCTTGTCCGAAAGATAAGCTGATCAAGCGGCCGTATTCTATTGCATCCAGCTCAAGAGAAGATCAATATCTGGAATTTTATATTAAAATGGTTTCTAACGGGGCATTGACCCCGCGTTTATTTGCCTTAAAGAACGGAGATATGCTGTGGATGCGTGAAAAGGTTTTCGGCATGTTTTCCTTGGATGATATTCCCAAAGAAAAGAATGTGATATTTTTTGCTACAGGGACCGGTCTCGCACCTTATATGAGCATGCTACGCAGTCACCTTATGACGGATACCGGTCGAAAATGGGCGGTGGTTCACGGCGCAACGAATTCCTGGGATCTGGGTTATCGTGATGAACTGATAACCATGGAACGTTTTTGCCCTGAGTTTAAATATATACCGATTATCAGTAATCCGGAAAATGAACCGACTTCTTGGAGTGGATATACCGGATTTCTTGATAAAGCATGGGAAAATAAATGTGTCCAGGATGCCTGGGAACAGGATGTAACACCCAAAGATACGGTGATCTTTTTGTGCGGACATCCGATGATGGTAAGCGGTATGGAGAAAATTCTCTTGAATGACGGTTTTAGCCTGCATTCGAAAAAATCACCCGGATCGATCATAAAAGAAAAATTTGGATAAAAAAGGAAAAAATATGGCTATCGACAAAAAAATATGGGATACTATTTATGCATTCCCGAAAGTTGATTTGCATTGCCATTTGGACGGGTCTGTCCGCCCTGAAACCATTATGGAATTGGCGCTGGAAAATGATATCAGTATGCCGTATGACAATTTAAATGATCTTATTTCCTACATGCATTGTAAAAAATGCACATCCCTGAAGGATTATCTTAAACGTTTTGATATTACCTTAAGCGTTATGCAGAATCCGCAGGCGATAGAACGCATTGCTTATGAGCTTTGCGAAGATGCAGCGATTGAAAATGTTAAATGGCTGGAGATCCGTTATTCACCGATTCTTCATACTGAAGGCGGAATGAAAACCATGGACAATTTGGAGTCCGTAATTCGAGGCGTGCGGCGTGCTGAACGCGATTTTGGTATCCAGGGCGGTGTAATCGTCTGTGGAATGCGCAGCTTTAACCCTATGATATCCGTAGAATTGGCCGAATTGGCTGTAGCCTACAAAAACCGGGGAGTTATAGGTTTTGATCTCGCGGGTCCGGAAGAAAACTATCCGGCAAAAGATCATGAAGGAGCATTTCGCTTAGTACTGAAAAATAATATTAATATCACTATTCATGCCGGGGAAGCGTATGGATCCCAGAGCATTCACCAGGCAGTGCATTATTGCGGTGCGCACCGTATCGGACACGGAACCCATCTGCCGGAAGACGGCGGACTCATGAATTATATCAATGATCACCGTATTTGTCTGGAGATCTGTTTAACCAGCAACCTGCAGACAAAAAGTGTTTCATCTGTAGAACAGCATCCCTTTAAATTTTTTCGTGATTACGGATTGCGGCTAAGCCTGAATACCGACAATCGTCTTATGTCCAACACCTCAGTTACGAATGAACTGTATCTGGCATATACGGCGTTTAATTTGGATATTGAGGACATAAAAAGCATTATTATTGACGGGTTTAAGAGTGCGTTTATCCACCACCGGGAACGAACAGAACTTGTGAAGGGCGTTGCCAAAGAACTTGAAAAATACGTTAGATTGTAATGAAAGAAATTGAGCGTAAATTTTTGATTATAAATGGGGATTATAAATCTGGTAATCAGCCGGTTCATATACGGCAAGGTTATATGCTGCATGATGAGAGTGGACTTGCACGTGTCAGGATAGAGGGAGATAAGGCAAGTTTAACGATCAAAAAAAATATTTCTGTTCGCAGCCGCTGGGAATTTGAATATACCATTCCTATTGCGGATGCAGAAATGATGCTGAAGAAACTTTGCGACACACAGATCATTGAAAAATACCGCTATCGTATTAAATATCACGGGATGTATTGGGATGTAGATGAATTTCTCGGACAGAACGCAGGACTGCTTATTGCAGAGATAGAGCTGGAGACAGAAGAACAGCTGTTTGACAAACCGTCCTGGGTTGGCGAGGAAGTAAGCCACGATCACCGCTATTTGAATGCCAGATTGGCTGTAAACCCATATATCAGCTGGTAGGATAAAAAGCTGATTTGTCCGACATAGCCCCGATGGTTCGGGCGAAGTCGGAAGAAGCGCGGAAGCGCAGAAGCCGGGAGAATATATTAATGTAGAGCCATCCGTCAGTTGACGGATGGCTCTACCTATTATGTATGCATTTTGTAGAGACGTGCCATGGCACATCTCTACACATTTTGATAATTCAACATTTATTTATTACAGGTTTGGAGATTTTACAACCCCAACGGGGTTGAACCCGTTTTCGCTTCTCGTTACACTCGAGCTTCCGTTTATGCAGTGCTTCGCCGAACAGGCCGTCGATTTTATTACTTGTCTGGCGTAACAAGAGATCCCTCCAAACCTCCCGTCAGCTGACGGGGAGGATTCAAAGAGCCCCTCCTTTGGAGGGGATGGGGAGGTAGAAGAAATT
>JAUXEL010000007.1 GCA_030620575.1 Fidelibacterota bacterium | reverse complement strand
TAGATCATTATATTGCTTTTGGTCTGCTCACATTTATCGGCGGGAAAATGATTTGGGAAGCATTTGCTGCAAGCGATAGTTGTGAAGTCGTTAATCCAGATGCTTTCAATATAAAGCGCCTGTTGGTTTTATCCGTTGCTACCAGTATTGATGCATTTGCCGTCGGTTTAAGTTTTGCTTTATTGAAAATTGATATTTGCATACCGGCGCTTATTATTGCTGTTGTAACTTTATTGTTTAGTATGCTCGGTGTAAGGGCAGGACACGGTCTTAAAAAAATATTGGGGAGAAAAGTTGAAATAATTGGCGGCGTTATTTTAATTATCATCGGTATTCAGATTTTGATCACCCATTTACATGCTTAAACAAGGAGGATTTTATGAAAAGAACAGTGCAGAGCGAAGATATTTATCAATTAACTTTTGTTTCAGATCCGCAGATAACTCCCAAGGGAGACAAAATCGTTTATATTAAAAAGCGGGCGAATAAAAAAGACCAATGCTATTATTCCCATTTACAGTGTATACATATTCTCAGCAAAACGGACAATACATTTACCGAGTCCGGAAAGCACCAGGATGTCATGCCACGCATAAATCCCAATGGCAGACAGCTGGTTTTTGTGCGTATCAAGGACGGGAAAGCATCTTTGCGCAGTATAAGTATGTACGGCGGGGAATCCCGGGAGTTGATGACACTAACGCATGGAGATATTAAAGACCTGCAATTTTCACCCGACGGAAAGCAAATTGCCGTTTTATTTTCAAAGAAAAAAGACAATATTCCCATGGAAAAAGGCAAGCACAAAGAACCCGTGTATCGCAAAATTGATGACTTGTATTACCGCCTTGACGGACATGGATTTCTTGATAATGAACCGGCGCAACTGTATATGATGAAGCCTTTCGGGGCTACAATGAAAAAACTGACAAACTGTACGTTTGATATAGCAAGTTTTACCTGGTCGTCCGACGGTCAGACCCTTGCATATACTACACTTGATTATGATATTCCCGAATTGCATATGGACGAAGATGATATTTTTTTACTGAATGTTTCCACACAGCACAGTACAAAACTTACTAAACCTGCCGGGCCGGTCGGTTTTTTGCGTTTTGCGCCAAACGATAAAACGCTCTATTTTAGTGGACATTTTAATCCACACCATAGCTGGGGTGCGGATAATATGGATATTCATTCCCTGGATCTGGAAACCGGCACATTAAAAAACCTGACAGAATCTTTAGACCGCACAACCGATATGCTGACCCTGGGGGATATTACACCCTCCTTTACTCCCCAGTTTCCGGTAATTGCCGGTGATACTATGATGTTCAGCATTTCATTTGAAGGAGCGAATCCTTTTTATTCGCTGAACTTGCTGACCGGAGAATTGGAATCTGTATTGGAGGGACGGGAGTGTATTGTTGCCTACAGTGCATCTGCAGACGGGAAACAAATAGCGATGCATATGGCACAAATGGAACGTCCGGATGAAATCTGGTGTCTTAACCTAAATGAAGAAAAACGTCTGAGCCGCATGAGCTTTACAAATGATAAATACCTTGAAAAATTGGATTTCAAAGTTGCGGAAACTATAACAGTTGAAGTTAAAAATGCAAATATTCAGGCATGGATCCAATTGCCGCCTAACTTTGATAAACAAAAAAAATATCCCTTGATCTTAAATATTCACGGGGGACCGCGCACCCAGTACGGCTATACCTGGTTTCACGAAATGCAGGTTTTTGCCGCAAAAGAATACGTGGTGGTTTACTCCAATCCTCGCGGAAGTCAGGGCTATGGAAAAGCTTTTGCTGATGCGATAACGGGTTCCTGGGGGCAACCGGCATATGATGATGTCATGTCGGTAGTGAATGCAATGCTGGAGAAAGAATATATTGACCCCAAACGCCTGTATGTAACCGGTGGAAGTTACGGTGGTTATATGACCAATTGGATCATTTCACAAACCACACGGTTCCGGGCCGCAGTAGCACAGCGTTCTATCAGTGATCTGGGAACTTTCTTCGGCACTTCAGATATTGGCTGGGACTTAGTAAATGAATTTAAAGGTACACCCTGGGAGGCACCCGAATTATATACAAAATGGTCTCCGCTGACATATTTAAAAAATATCGAAACCCCGCTTATGCTGATCCATTCGGAAAATGATCTACGCTGCCCCATGGAACAAGCAGAGCGCCTTTATGCTCCGCTTAAATATATGGGAAAGGATGTTCAGCTTGTACGCTTCCCGGAATCTTCGCATGGACTCAGCCGTGATGGACGTCCGGATCGACGAATAAAACGGTTGGATTTAATTTTAGAATGGTTTGGGAAATACAAGTAGGGAGAAAAGAGTAAGAAGTAAGGAGTAAGGAGCAAAGAGTAAGGAGTAAAGAGCGAAGAGTGAAGAAAAAAAGAGTTAGGAGAATTACTGATATAACATCATTTTAAAGGGGGCGAAAATGGGGACAAATTATCATGGTTTTAGGGATTTGATTGTTTATAAAAAATCTTATTCCCTTGGCATTAAAGTTTTTGAATTAACTAAAACTTTTCCAAAAGAGGAGAGGTATTCTCTTTCAGACCAGATTCGGCGATCATCCAGATCTGTATCTGTGAATATTTCTGAAGCATGGGCTTTTAGACAGTATCCAAAGTCTTTTATAAGTAAGTTATTTATTTCTTATGGCGAAGCTTCTGAAACGAATGTATGGTTAGATTATGCTCGTGATCATCACCATATATCAGATGACATCCATAAGAAGATATTTGATCAGTATGAAGAAGTTCAGAAGATGCTTAGATCAATGATCCAACAGCCTGGAAAATTTTGCCACCACAAGTAAGGTATTTCTTCTCTTTTCTTCTTACTCCATACTCCATACTCCATACTCTCTACTTCTTTTTGAGGTGTTACATAAAATATATTAATCACAGAATTATTAAGGAGAAATACATGAAATATACCAAGATAGGTCCTCGTGGTCCTCTCGTCTCAACAATAGGTTTTGGCGCTTGGGCTATCGGGGGTATGAATTGGGGTAAAACGGATGACAATGTTTCAAAAAATGCCCTTAGAAAAGCAATTGAAAATGGAGTGACTTTTATTGACACTGCCGATGTATACGGTTTTGGTCATTCAGAAACTCTCATTCGTGAAGTTCTGGAAGAAATGGATGTAAAAGACAAAATAGTTGTCGCCACAAAAGCAGGCAATGATTTCTATAACACCAATAATGAAGATGATGAAAGATACGGGCCAATCCGACAAAACGCCGATTATGATTATATTATTTCCGCTGCTGAAAAAAGCCTTAAAAGACTGAACGTGGAAACACTTGATATCCTGCAACTTCATAGCCCTGATACTGGAAAACTGCAAAGAGATGAACCCTGGAGAGCTTTGGAGAAATTAAAACAGGATGGCAAGATCAAACATGCAGGTTGGAGCGTACAGTCGTTTGGCGAAACGACACAGGCTTTTTTACTGGACGAACATCGCGATCTGCTGGATGTTATTCAAGTCAGATATAATTTACTGGAGCGTGAAGCAGAAAAAGTATTATTCAAAAAATCCGAAGAATATGGGATAGGTGTTATTGTTAGAATACCTTTATTATTTGGCTTTTTGACCGGGAAATTTGATAAAAACACTAAGTTTGATACAGAAGACCACAGAAGCATGAATCTATCGCCCGATAAACTAAAAATGTATTTAAAGCAATTGAATAAAATGAAGCCGCTTTATGAACAATACCCGGATCAAACTAAAGCACAACTGGCGTTACGTTTTTGTATTTCTCATCCCGCAACGCATGTCGCCATACCGGGCGCCAAGACGGAACAGCAGGTTTTGGACAATATCGCTGCTTCGGATTATGGCTTTATTCCTTATGTAAATATCCCAAAGATATAATTATAAAACCGCTATACCTATTACTCAGGACATACTGGAGACGTCATCCTGAACTTGTTTCAGGATCTCCATTGTTTGATAGGACAGTGAAATAAAAGTACATCAATTTATTTGCGAAATATCGAATACTATATTTAATGTTTTGTGATATGATATATGTGACAAGATCCTGACCCCGAATTAATCGGGACAGGATGACGCATTTATGTATTAAATTCGGTTTACGGTCAATTCTTTAATTTTCGACTTCTCAACTTTTCGACTCTTCAACTTCTTCCTATTCCGTATCCCCTTCAATAATATCTTCATTAAGATTGATAGATTTCTTTTTCAATTTCTTTAAAAGTTTTTCCTGCATTTCTTTTGCCGGGTCGTCGCCATACAGCTTGATCAGGTAGGTCAACGCAATGGTCTCCACGATCACGGAAATATTTTTTCCCGGATTAATGGGAAGACGAATATGAGGGATATCTACCCCTAAAATAGTAGTAAAATCATCATTCAGCCCAAAACGTTCGTATTGTTCCTCTGGATCCCAATGCAGTAGCTCAATCTGAATTTCTACGCGTTTTTGCACACGTACCGCGCGTACGCCAAAGAGCTTCCGGATGTTTACAATTCCCAGTCCCCTCACCTCAATGGTATCCTGTAACAGCTCTTCCGGTTTTCCAATGAGAACGTTTTTTGCGGTTTTTTGAATGTTGACAACATCGTCAGCCACTAAGCGGTGTCCCCGCTCAACAATATCCAGAGCAATTTCACTTTTGCCAATTCCACTTTTTCCGGTAAGTAAAATACCCACGCCATATAAATCTACGAGGCCGCCATGTACTGTTGTAGTGGGAGCAAATTTTATGTACAGATAAGTCCCGATATCCTGCAAAAATTGCATGATATTGATCTTTGTCTTTAGCAAAGGGATTCCTGCTTCAGTAGCCAAATCGATAATAATCGGCTGGATTTTCGCTGTATCCACAAAGACAATACACGGTATGTTATAGGAAAACATCTTGCGGAATACATTCTCCATAGCTGAAGGAGATAAAGAAGAAACGAATTGCATCTCCTTTTTGCCGAAAACCTGTAGTTTGTGCCCGGGAAAATCTTCCCAAAACCCCGTAAGCTCCAAGCCGGGAATATTAACGGCCGGAGAAGTAATAAACGTATCACATCCCACTTTCGGGTTGATTTGCTTGAGCAATAATTTGCTCGCTGTTTCGAGGATTAAATCACTCGTTGTTAATTTTTTCATGTTTAGATTTAAATTGTCCTTTATATTTTTTGAGTTGACGCAACATCTTATCAACAGCAAGATCAACAGATTTTGTAAGTTCTTCATCTTTTTCGTGAATAATTAA
Organism: Fidelibacterota bacterium; assembly: GCA_030620575.1. Classification (GTDB taxonomy): domain Bacteria; phylum Fidelibacterota; class Fidelibacteria; order Fidelibacterales; family Fidelibacteraceae; genus M50B103. The sequence continues at coordinate 18,054 of JAUXEL010000007.1, read as the reverse complement.
TGTTTTTACCGGTGCTTTGACAATAACCTCAGTAAGATATTCATAATCTTTGACTCGTTCCAAAATAACGTGAGAAGAAACAATGCGATCAAACACTTTTTGTAAACGTTTAATTTCGTTTTCAACGTAATTACGTGTTTCATCGGAGATAGAAAAATGCCTTGCTGTGATCAAAATTTTCATAGCAGTTTCCTTTTTATGTTCTTTGTTAAATTGTCATGGCAAAATATACAACAATATTTTTTAAAATGAAAAATTAATGTTCCTTCTTTTTTTTGTCGGCACGGGGATGTGCTTTAGCATAAGTATCCATTAGGTGACTCATCTTAACGTGGGTATATATCTGCGTAGTGGAAAGACTTTCATGTCCAAGCATCATGCGTACCGATTCTAAATCCGCACCTTCGTCAAGCAGGTGGGTGGCAAAGCTGTGGCGTAAAACGTGCGGACTGTTTTTCCTGGCACCGCCGGAGACCTGTGTCAGGTATTTTTCAACGCGCAAACGCACATTTCGCGGAGAAATTTGCGTGCCACGAATGGAAATAAACAGTGGGTCATTAGCAACGGGTTGACCGAAATCCTCTTGATAATAACGCAAATACGTTTCGATTGCTTTACCGGCAGCTTGCCCCAGTGGTAGCATTCGCTGTTTATTCCCCTTTCCGAGAACAGAGATTAGCATCTTACGAAATTGTATATCACAAAGTCGCAAATTAATTAATTCGCTTAAGCGAATTCCACAGCCGTAAAAAAGCTCTATCATTGCAGCATCTCTCGCAGTAATAAAATCTTTTACTTCTAATATTTTAAACAGTTCGCGGGCCTGGTCTTTAACCAGTACGGTTGGCAGATTTCTCGGAATTTTGGGTGATTTAATAGCATAAGCCGGATTTTTCTCTATCCATTCTCTACGCAGTGTGTATTTAAAAAAGGATTTCAAAGCAGCTAATTTGCGTGCAGCCGAGCGTGCCGAAGATCCGGTCTCGGTCAACATGCCCAGAAAATGCCGGATCGTTATTTTATCAATATCATCAAGCGAAATACTTTTTCGCCCATAATATTCACAACAGAAACCATGAAATTGCTGTAAGTCGTGCTCGTACGCTTGCAGTGTATGGTCGGAATATGTACGCACGGTTTTCAGATATACCAAAAAACCGTCAAGTGCTTCTAAAAAAGTCATTATGGTACTCCATAAACAGGAAAACCGACCTTAGCTTACACAGATACGGTATTTTCCCGGAGATATTTCAATAAAGTATTCATATCGTCCGGTAACGGGGCAACAACAGACATAGGTTCGTGGGATATCGGATGATCAAAACGCATTTCAGAACAATGCAAGGCCTGTCGGTCCATTATATCCAGTAAATGAATTTCCATATCCCGGTAACGGGGAAAAATACTGCCGGGTTTCCATGTTCGTCCCCCGTACACGATATCTCCGAAAACAGGATGCCCCATGTCACTCAGATGTACCCGAATTTGATGCGTGCGTCCGGTCATGATTTGAATACGTATCAGACTCATAAAATCAAAGGATTCCAAAACCTCGTAGTGCGTTTCAGCATATTTTCCCATACGTTCGTCATCGTAAGCGGCATATTTTTGTCTGTCTTTTTTGTGGCGGCCAATAGCCTTGATAATTACACCGGTTTTTTCTTTAAATGTTCCCTGGACCAGGGCAATATAGAATTTTTCGATTTGCCGATACTCGAATTTACGTGCCATCAAATTATGGGCTGTATTGTTCTTTGCTGCAATAATTGCTCCGGAAGTATCTTTATCAAGTCGGTGTACAATTCCGGGTCTGTATTCACCTCCGACATCGGACAGCGTTGTGCAGCGGTGCGCCAGGGCATTTACCAGCGTTCCCGTACGATTGCCTACTGCAGGATGAACCACCAATCCCGGCGGTTTGTTAATTACAATTAAATCATCATCTTCGAAAATTATATCCAGAGGAATATTTTCCGGTTCCACGGCAAGCGGTACAAATCGCGGAATACGGACAGTGATCATGTCTTTGGGGGCGACTTTATAGGATGATTTTTTTGCAATACTGCGGTTAACGGTGATCAGTTCACGATCGATGAGTTCTTTTACTTTTGTACGTGATATGTCCTTGATGGATTCGGAAATAAAAGTATCAATACGGGTCGGTTTTTGGGCTGCCCGCACCGCAATACAATAGGTATCATACCCGTCTGCTTCAATAAAAAGGGTATTGTCTGTCTTAATCGGCATTTGTATTGATTTCCCTTTTACTGCGTTTCATTTTAATATCTTCCATGATAGTAAAGATTAAATATAGACCAATACCTACCGTAATGCAAGAATCGGCAACATTAAAAATCGCAAAGGGATTAAATGGCCAAAATCCAAAATCGACCATAATAAAATCAGTTACCTGACCCCGGGTAAAGCGATCGATAAAATTTCCAATCGCACCGGCAAAGATAATGGTAAACGCAATATAATTGATCCAACTTTTGGGGTTTTCTTTAATTATTCTATAGAAAAAATACAGAATGAAAAGCAAGGAAAAAATTGATATATATTTCAGAAAGGGTATGGGCATACTAAATGCCACACCGGTGTTTTCAGCATGGGTAAAGCTCAACCAATCACCGGCTATCTTGATATCTTGCCAGGAATAATAATCCGACATTGGCATTTTTTCTCGTATCCAGTTCTTGCTCCACATATCAAGTCCGACCAATCCCACAAAGAAAATCAAACAAACGATAAGCAGGGAGATCTTTTGACGTTTATTCATGTAATATTCCGTTTTATTTTATAGTTCTTTTAAAATAACTATTCAGGAGTGTTGGAAGCAATGACAAACTCAGAAACATTGAAAGCATCATGGTCACCCATATCATAACGGAAACATGAAAATGAAAGGCCAGCGGCGATGTAACCAGCGCAGCCACACCGATTGTCAGTCCCAGAGCATTGGTCACGACAGGGCGTGCGACATAATTAAAGGCAAGATCTACATTTTTCAGCTTGAGAGCAACGGAAGTTAAATGCACCGCATAATCCACTCCGACCCCAATCGTAATACTGAAAACTGTTGCAGTAAAAAGGGTTAACGATAAACCCGAAAGCCCCAGAAAGCCATAAAGAAATAAAGTGGTAATAAGTATCGGAACAAGGGAAATTAATGCCGGTATCAATTTACGGAAAGCAATAAGAAGCAAAACAAACATGATAATAACCGATAATATCAGAGTGTTTTTCAAATTTTCTATCATATCCTGATTGAGATCATCCATGATATAAGATATGCCTGTAACGACAACGGATGCTCCGGGGATATCAACAGATTTAGCGATCTGCTGCATTCCGGACAAGCTTGTATGGTTTATATTCAAAGGCAAAATGGTTATTCTTGCAGCTTCCTCTTCCAGATTAATCATATATTGCAAGGGTAGGTCGTTTTGTTCCAGGAGATCACTGATAATAGTACGTTCAGATGAAAACATACGCAACATACGCAATAAAGGGCTATCAACAATTTGATCAATGGTCTCATAGGGAGATATTACCTTTCCGAATTGCCGTAAGCTATCGCTAAACAAAGTTATCCCGGATTTCAGATTTTCATCCAGAATATCACTTTCATGCTGAATATAAACATAAACGGGCAAGCTGCCACCCTGCACTTCGGCAATAGTTTCTGCGCTTTGTGCCACATCCGTTGATGGCTTAAACATCGATAGCTGGTTAAAATCAGTTTTTACTAAAGGGAAACCCCAAAGGGCTATAACGATAATGAGTATTGTCAGTATATAAGTAGGAACTCCCCAAAGTTTTTTAAATCTTTGTCCTGTAACAAGTGGAAGGCGGGTGATTGATTTAAAGTTAATGACATTTATCAGGAAAAGTGGCAGCACGAACCATGCAGCAATACCGGCGAAAGCAATTCCAACAGAGGTAAACACGGCTAGCTCCCGAACGGCATTGGTGTCCATAATAAGTAGGGATAAAAAACCTGCTATTGAAGTTACCGCAGTAATGATCATGGGTACACCAACCAACTGTAAGGTCGCGCTTACAGCCTCTTTTTTTCTTTTCCCACAACCTATTGACTCTAGATAATGTGAAATAAAATGCAGTCCGTTTGCACTGCCTATCACAATAGTAAATATAGGTGCCGTTGCTGTAACAATCGAAATTTCCTTACCTATCCAACCGGCGAGTCCAAGCGCCCACACAGCACCGACGACCGCGGGAATTATTGACATTAGTGTTGCTTTCGTGGAACGCATCTGTAAGCCGAAGACTATAAAAAGAAGAAAAGCAGAAATAAAGGGATGATACAATAAAAGCTGCATAACAAAATCGATAAGTCGTTTTTGTAAAAAGGCAGTTCCGGTAATATCATAGGGAATTTCTGTGTCCTCTAACAATGATTCAATTTGGAAGATATCCTGCTGACTCAAAGAGCTGTCAGCAAATAACGACATAAATACTTTCCACTCACCGTCATGCAATTTTAATGAAGAAACTTCACCTGAAAAACCCCGATCAATAATTTGATGGTTTGCTACGGGACTGATGACATAGGCAATACCGGGAAGTGCGGAAAGGGTATCATGCAAATTGACGATCGTGCTACATGTTTGTTCATCGAGGGAATCTTTCTGTGTGTGCAGCAAGATGATCAGTTCGTCGCCATTTTCAAAGACGCGATTCATTTCATCAAAGGCCGTTTTTGATGGTGAATGATTGGGCATGAAGATCATAAGATCAGGGTCGACCCTAAGTTGGAAAATACCGGCAACACTCAAAAACATGAGTAAAACAAACAATACAAAAAAAGGCTTACGATTCTTTTCCATAATGTTTGAAAAACGCTGATAAAATGGCATGACTTTACTTGGTTTTAGAGGTTAAGAATGCATTTTTTTCAGATGCTCATGCATGAGATGATAACAGCGGTCCATCAAAGCATAACGATCATCATAGGTGTATTCACTTGTATCAACAGGTGCAAGAATATCAAATTCAATGTCAACCCGATTGAATAATTTGCTTTCAGGGGGCATCATTTCCCGCGGGCCTTTCATGACAACAGGCAATATTGGAAATTTATTATTAATGGCCATTACGAATGCTCCCATACGGAAAGGGGCTAAAAGCGTCTTCTTAAAGCGGCTGCCTTCCGGAAACACCATGAGAGAAATCCCTTCTTTCTTGAGGCGTTCGAAGCTTTCATTTAGATGGTTTATCGACTTCCCCTTTATTTTATTATTTACAAAAATGAATCCGGAACGTTTCATTGCAGTGCCGATAATAAATTCATTTCGTAATTCTTCTTTAGCGATCATGCGCATTGGAATGGGAATTTTCCCCAAGATGAAAAATACATCCACCGAACTCTCATGATTCGCAATCACAATATACGACTGTCTGGGAACTATATATTCTAATCCACGCACGCTTACTTTTCCGGGTGCAGCCAGTGAATTCAATTTTCCCCAGGTAGAAATTAGTTTGTTATAAAACGATGCCCGTTTAATAAAAAACGAACACAGAACAATAGTACCGCCGATAATAATATTTGCCAGGTAGACAAGAAAATATATATAAATACTCCGGAGGTATTTTCTGAACATTTTTTATCCTTTGATCTGTGTAGTTCCCAGATAGGACTGCAGTACATCGGGAACCAATATGCTCCCATCGGCTTGTTGATAGTTTTCAATGATAGCTATTAAAAGACGAGGTGTTGCAACGCCGGATCCGTTAAATGTATGAACATAGTGCATACCCTTTTCATCTTTAAAACGGATGTTAGCACGGCGAGCCTGAAAATCTTCAAAATTACTGCAGCTGGACACTTCAAGCCATTTCTGACTACCGGGTGCCCACAACTCAATATCACGACAACGCGCAGCTGCAAAACTCAGATCAGCGGTACACAACTCAAGAACACGATAGGGAAGCTTCAGTTCTTGCAATACCTTTTCCGCGTGCCCGATAAGTAATTCCCATTGCGCATAGGATTGATCCGGGTGAACAAACTGTACCATTTCTACCTTATTGAACTGATGCAGACGTTGCAGGCCGCGGGTATCCTTGCCATAAGAACCGGCTTCCCGGCGGAAGCAAGCGGAAAACGCGACATATTTTATGGGTAAATTTGCAGACGAAAGAACCTCATCCCGATGCATGTTAGTCACAGGGACCTCTGCTGTAGGGATCAGCCACAAATCATCTTCTTTTAAATAGTACATATCATCTGCCATTTTTGGCAGTTGACCGGTACCGGTTGCAACATCAGAATGGACCAAAAAAGGTGGAAATATTTCTGTATATCCGTGTTCATTGATATGCAAATCCAGCATAAAATTGATCAGAGCACGTTCAAGGCGAGCGCCCCAACCTGCATACAAAGGAAAACCGCTGCCGGATAATTTGGCGCCACGTTTTAAATCGAGCATACCCAGGGATTCTGCAATATCCAGATGATCTTTTACTTTAAAGTCAAAAGAGGGTATCTGTCCCCATGAAGATATTTCAATATTGTCCGCTTCGCTGTTGCCGACCGGAACATCCGGATGGGGACAGTTGGGGATAAGCAGCAAACGGGTATTTAGTTCGTCCTGGATCGCGGTCAGTGCAATATCGTTTTCTTTAATATTAGCACTTAGCGATTGCATATCGTTGATTTCTGCGGAAGCGTCTTCTTTATTGCGTTTTTTTAGACTGATCTGCTGACTTACCGTATTGCGACGGTGCTTCATGTCATCTGTTTTTTTACCAAGATTTCGACGCCGGGTATCCAAATCGATGATAGCAGTAATATCAACATCACCATTTTTTGTTGCGATACGCTCCCGGATCTTTTCCGGGTTTTCTCTGATATATTTAATATCTAACATACAGTTCCCTTCTTCCTGGGGGAAAATACAAATTCAAAGAGAGAATGCCCATAGAAAAATAATATTATGGTTGATAAATTGAGGATTAATAGTTGAAAAGTGCAGATAGTGAACCGCAAACAGTAAACCGAACCGAAGGCAAATTCCGCATCACAATATATTCCGAAGTTTTTAACAGATTTTTTAACTCAGAGGCCACATTCGGAAAAATACAAATCTTCACATGATTTATCAGGTTTTATCACCCCCTTGTGTCTTAGATCTTTTCGTGTACTTTGTGTGAGATACCCCGTAAAACGGAAGTAAATTATTAGTTTAACCTGTTGTGTGAAACACAAATTCAAGTTGCAAATTATCAAAAATACCCATGAATAATGTCATCTCGACCCCCGAGGGATCGGGGAATCAGTATCTGCATTAATGAATGGGCTAATATAAATTGAGACCCTGAATCAAGTTCAGGGTGACGCGAGGGGTGGTTTTGCGCTCCGGCCTGACAGGCGTAGCCCGCCCCGACCCCGAATTAATCGAGGCGGAGCCCCGGCAAGCAAGCTCAGCGTTCCTTCTGCTTTTATTTCCTGGTTCCCGGCGTTTCATACCGGGTTATTGACAATCCCGAGTTTACCGCCTGCCCAGCGAAGGCCCACTACGCCGAAATAGCTTCGGCTACGTAGGCTGTACCTTGGCGAAGATGGGAAGGATTGAAAAATCTTATTGACCCGGTGCAACGCACCGGGACTTAGGATACGAGATAAATGCAACCCTGAGCTATGTCGAAGGGTTGAACGGATTATTGATAAGCTCGGAGTTTGGAGATGAGAGGGACTTTCTTTTCCCGGCATTTCACACAACGAGTTATTACCAGTATAAATCTATGCGATTTGCGCAATTTGTGGATAAAACAAAAAGTCGAAGGTGCGTTTACAATGTATTACGGAAATTCCGCAATACTTCCAGAAGGCAAGAAATATCAGCTTTCGAATGCGCGCTTGACAGAGCAAAACGGAAATAACCCGGTTTTTCAGGATAATGAATAAAGGAAGGATAAATCCCTGCGTTAATTAAAGCATGTTTCAAGGCATTGACACGGCCTGTATCAGAAATAAATATACTGATAACCGGACTCGGGATCAGCGGAATGTCATACCCCGCGTCAATTAGGTGCTGTTTTGTTTCCAGGCAGCGCTGTTGAAAATTACGAATCAATATTGGGTTATCACGCAAGTAGTCCAAAGATGCGATTCCCGCTGCTGCAAGCGGTAAAGATAGTGCGGAAGTTGCGGCATAAGTATCGGTTTCACGCACTGCTTCGATGCATTGGGTAAGACCCGAAACAAAACCTCCGGCAGCACCGAGTGCCTTAGAAAGCGACCCCGTTATGAGCAGGTGTTTTTTGCTGATATTGAAATATTCAACCGCCCCACGACCATGTTCTCCCAATATTCCGATAGCATGTGCTTCATCGACAAGCAGTGCACCCGCGTATCTTTCCACGATCTCAGCGTATTCCTTTAGTGGAGGGAGATAAGAATAGAGGCCGTCTGTTACAATGCAGGGTTTTTTACCGTGCTTCTGAATATGTGCATCCAGGTCTTTGATATTTTCAGGGATTACATGTTTAGCTAAGCCACTCATTTTTATAGCTGCTTTCAGGCTGGGATGGCAATCGGGATGATAGTAGCAGACAATGTCCTTTGTTGCAAATACCTCAAATAATGCCAGATTTGCCATATAGCCGGTGGGTAACAGCGCGGTCATTTCTGTGGTAAGAAATTTCGATAGCGTATTCTCTAATTTTATATGTAAAGGATGGTTGCCCGTAGTAACGCGCGAGCCGCCGCAATTTAGGCCGTATGTACCCAGTGCGTCTTTTACTGCAGTCTCAACACAGGAATGCTGAGACAGGCGATGATAATCATAGCCACCGAAAAACAGGTATTTTTTCTTATTCCAAATAATATAAACAGTATCTGTCGGCTGTAAAACGGGTATTTCCATTGTAATGTTTCCTTTTTCCTGATGTGTAATATAGGGTAAATCAAAAAGAATGAAAAACAAATATAAATATCTAACCCGACTTCGCCCAATGCCGCTGTTAATTTGCAGCGGCGTTGAAAATTAAAAACTTGCCTCAAGTTTTTTTCTATTAATATGTGACATTACTCACAATATAAAAGTAAAAAGACCGGTAAATCCTTATTATAGGTATTGGCATGCAAAAACTTGCCCCAAGTTTTTTAAGATTTTCTGTGTTTCCCATCACATTATTTTACCATAATGCATAAAAATAGCCCAAAAAACTTGAGCCAAGTTTTTGTAAAGTTTTTGAAATGTTCGGCTTTGAATTTCGCATTCTCTCTTTGCTTCCGGAAGTTCTTTTTGTAAATTCATTCGATAAAATAAGGGAGTTATATGGAACTTTTTACATCGCTTCATCCTCAGCTCGTTCATTATCTCATAATTCCATTACTGATCATGCTTGCCCGTATTTGTGACGTGACAATCGGGACTATTCGTATTATTTTTGTGGCTCGCGGAGAACGAATGCTTGCATCTATGATGGGATTTTTTGAAGTCCTGATATGGATCGTTGTTGTATCCCACATCATGAAAGATTTCAACGTAGACTGGATCAATTATGTCGCGTACGCAGCCGGTTTTGCCATTGGAAATTTTATTGGGATCACGGTAGAACGCAGATTAGCTATGGGTATGGTAACCATGCGCGTAATCACCAATAAACCGGCAGATGAATTGATCGAACACTTAAAACAGGAATACCATGGTGTTACCAATATTGCGGCACGCGGTATTTCAGGAGAAGTCCGATTGGTTTTTTCGGTTATTAAACGCAAGGATATCCCGTTATTTCTTAATATTGTTAAAAATTATAATCCCAAGGCCTTTGTTTCAGTAGAAGATGTCCGTGCGCTAAGTCTAACCCACATACCACCCCGAACCAAGGCTCGACAAATAATCAACCGCAGAATGAAATTTTCATTAAAAAGAAAATAAAAGGAGTTCCCAGTGAAAAAGATATTGTGGATACTTATTGTTGTTATACTTTTGATATTAACATCGTGTGGAGATACTATGATAGAAGCACCTGTTGCAAAGAAAATTGAAAAAAAACTGACAGCTCACAATGACACACGTATTGACCCTTATTACTGGCTATGCGATCGGGAAAATCAAGAAGTCATTGATTATCTCGAGGCAGAAAACGCCTATACCGAAACAAAAATGAAAGACAGCGAGAAATTACAGAAAAAATTATATAAAGAAATGATTACCCGCATTAAACAGGATGATTCATCTGTGCCATACCGCATGAATAGTTTTTTGTATTACACAAGATATGAAAAGGGCAAAGAATATCCGATTTATTGCCGCAAAACGGACGAGAACGCAGAAGAAGAAATTTTGCTGAATGTTAATGAACTCGCTGAGGGTTACGCTTATTACCGGGTTTCAGGATTATTTGTATCCCCCGACAACCAAATGGTCGCTTTTGGGGAAGATACCCTGAGTCGACGCAAATATACACTGCGGTTTCTAGACTTGAAAACGGGCGAATTTTTAAAAGATCGCATTGTAAATACCCCCGGCGGTGTTGCCTGGGCAAATGACAATAAGACTATTTTTTACAATACCAAGGATGAAACCTTACGTCCCTCAAAAACATTTCGACATGTATTGGGTACGCCCGTTGAAGATGATAAACTGGTATATGATGAAACAGAAAACACCTTTTATCACGGAGTTTACCGTTCTAAAAGCGGAAAATATATCATGCTGGTATCAGAATCTACCCTCACTACAGAATATCAGTTTATTAATACCGACACACCGACAGCAAAACCTGTTCCGGTCCAAAAGCGTATTCGCGGACTTGAATATCATCCGGTAGATGTAGGAAACGTATTTTATATCCGCAACAACGATAATGCGCTGAATTTTAAATTGTCTGCTGCTCCAATTTCTGCATCCGGTCGTAAAAACTGGAAAGATATTGTTCCACACCGCGAAGATGTACTACTGGAAAACACAGCGTTTTTTAAAGACCGTTATGTCCTGCAAGAACGCGAAAATGCATTGCCCCACTTACGGATTGTCAGCTATAACGGAAAAATTGATAATTATATCCAATTTAATGAAGAAGCCTATAATGTCTGGATCAGCACGAACCGTGAATTTGACACACAAGATCTGCGCTATGGCTATGAATCCATGACAACGCCAAGATCCACGTATGATTATAATATGATCAGCGGAAAACAGATACTGAAGAAACAGCGCGAGGTACTTGGTAAATTTAATTCGGATGATTATGAAACCAAACGTCTCTGGGCAGAAACCCGTGATGGTGTCAGGATTCCCTTATCGGTTGTATATAAAAAGGGCACACCCTTAAACGGCAGTGCTCCACTTATTCTTTATGCATATGGGTCCTACGGAATGAACATGACTCCTTATTTCAGTAGCGTTCGCCTCAGCCTTTTGAATCGTGGCTATATCTGGGTGATCGCACATATTCGCGGTGGACAGGAAATGGGTCGCTACTGGTATGAAGACGGAAAACTGCTGAAAAAGAAAAACACCTTTACCGATTTTATTGACTGTGCGGACTATCTTGTGAAACAAAATTACACACGCTATGACAACATGGTTGCTATGGGCGGTAGTGCAGGCGGGCTATTGATGGGCGCCGTGGTAAATATGGCACCTGAAAAATTTGCCGGCATTGTTGCGCAGGTTCCCTTTGTAGATGTGGTTACTACCATGCTGGATGATAGTATTCCGTTAACCACCAGCGAATATGATGAATGGGGAAATCCCAATATTAAAGAATACTATGATTATATGCTAAGCTACTCGCCCTATGATAATGTGGCAGCCATGGATTATCCGAATGTACTTATTACCTCCGGTCTGCATGATTCCCAGGTGCAATATTGGGAACCGGCAAAATGGACCGCAAAACTCCGTGATATGAAAACAGATGATAATCTTCTTCTGTTAAAAACAGAAATGGATTATGGGCATGGCGGTGCTTCGGGGCGTTTTCAGATATACAAAGAAATTGCCTTTGAATTTGCTTTTATCATGAAGGTAACGAAACCATAATTCGTGAGCTGTGAAACGTAAGACATAAATCACGAATTGAAAATTGATCATAGAGGCACGCCATGGCGTGCCTCTACTGTTAATTGATGTATATATTTATCACAGTTCGTGATTCAATCGGTTTTTCATTTTAGTTTCAGGATGAAATCCCTATATTTCAAATTGAAATAAAAGGAGTTATATATGTTAGGAAAAAAAACAGATCCGGAAGAACTGAAGAAAGCTCTGTTTTGGGAACGAAAAAATGCCTGGGATTATATTCCCGAGTCACAAATGAAACGCCTCGAAGCGTACATGAAAGATTATCGTTCTTTTTTAGATTACGCAAAGACGGAGCGCGAATCCGTTAATACAGCTATCGAAATTCTGGAGAAAGCCGGATTTGAAGATATGCGCAAGACAAAGGACACAAAAAAAATATATTACAATCATCATGGTCGTGCCTTAGCAATTTTTCGTCAGGGAAAAACACCAATTCAAAAAGACCTGAAAATCCTTGTAGCGCACTTGGATTCTCCACGCTTGGATTTAAAACAATACCCGCTATACGAAGATGAAGGAATGGCCATGCTGAAAACGCATTATTACGGCGGTATTAAAAAATATCAGTGGTTATCACGCCCGTTAGCTCTGCACGGTGTTATTGCATTCCCGGATGGAACAGTAGATTCCATTGTGATTGGTGAAGATGAAAACGATCCTGTTTTTACCATCGCCGATTTACTGCCGCATCTTGCCGGGAAAATTCAAATGACGAAAAAAGCAAATGAATTTATCCCCGCGGAAAAACTGAACATTTTGTTTGGCGGCAAGCCTTTCAATGATGACCCTAAATTAGAAGACCGCGTTAAGTTAAATGTATTATCATTGTTAAATGAAGCATACGGTATTACGGAAGATGATTTTGTTTCTGCCGATCTGGAGATCGTTCCGGCCGGGAAAGCCAGAGATGTTGGTTTGGACCGTGCTTTTATCGGTGGCTACGGTCAGGATGATCGCGTATGTTCCTATGCGGCAATGCAGGCTATTATCGACACAGAAGATCCCGAAGTTTCCTCGCTGGTACTCTTGCTGGATAAAGAAGAAATCGGCAGTGAAGGTGCCGCGGGAGCCAATACATGGATTACGGAACTGGTACTGGGATATATTTTAGCACGTCACGGCCTTGATCAATCAAGTGTAGTGCGTCGATTACTGGCAAACGCCGAATGTTTGTCTGCAGATGTCAATGCCGGAGTACATCCCGACTGGAAAGAAGTTCATGAATTGCGCAATGCCGCTTATATGAACGGAGGATTAATTCTCTCGAAATTTACCGGTGTGCGCGGTAAAGGCGGATCCAATGAAGCTCCGGCAGAATTTGTTGCGCAACTTCGTAATCTTTTTGATCAGCATGATATTATCTGGCACATTGCCGAGTTGGGTAAAACCGATGAAGGCGGTGGCGGAACAATTGCGAAATTTATGTCTTATTACTGTATGAAAGTGATTGATGCCGGTGTGCCGGTTCTGGATATGCACTCGCCTTTTGAAATTACATCCAAAGCTGATATTTGGATGATGCATCAAGGCTTTTGTGCGTTTTTAGACAATTAGAAAAGGATGTTTTATGAAATATTTTAATCTCATACTATTCTCGCTGATTTTATTTTTTAGCAGCTGCGGCAAACAATCAGCTGATATTACTATTTTACACTGGAACGATTTTCACAGTCATAACATACCCTGGGTTCCTACCCGGTACAACGAAGCGCAGCATACTGTCGGCGGATATGCTCTTCTTGACGCATATTTAGATAGTCTGGAAATTGTTTATCCGGGCGCTTTGCGGGTGAATGCCGGTGATGATTTTCAGGGATCTCCGGTGTGTGCTGTAACAAAAGGAGTTTCACAAATTAAAATTCTTAACGCAGTAGAGCCGGATTTCTTTACTATCGGAAACCACGAATTTGATTACTCTTGGAAATATCTGGATTCTCTGCGCCGGCATCTTGCAGATTTTCCCATGTATGCCGCAAACCTGATAGATGTAGAGACCGGTGAAAATGCTGTTCCGGGTTGCAAAATATTTCGCCGGGATGGATACCGATTTGCCTTAATCGGATTAACTCACCCGCAAATGGACTTTTTGACCATGCCGGAAAATATGGAAGGCGCGCGTGTTGAGGATCCCGCAGAAACGGCTCAGAATATAATTAACCGTTTGAAAAAACGCGGTATTCAGTGCTTTATTGTGGTCACGCACATTGGTATTGAGAGTGATCGCGAATTGGCAAAAGCGGTTCCTGAAATTGATTTGATCATTGGGGGACACAGTCACACCTATATGCGTGAAGCTGAACAAGTGAATGGAGTATGGATCGTACAAGCCAGTGCTCACGGACGTTATGTGGGACTGACCCGTTTTCATGTTGACGAGGGAGATATCACTTCTTTGAAAATGGAATATGTTGAAACGGTTGCCGGAAAGCTAACGCCTTCCAAAGATGTAGCTGAGATCGTCGATAGCTACGAAGCGGATCTGGCAGATAAAATGAATGAAGTAATCGGTGAACTCAAAACACCCTGGATTCGCAGTAACGGTGAATCTAATCTCGGCAACTGGATCGCTGATGCTTTTCGCAATACTGTTGATACGGATATCGCAATTATGAACAACGGCGGTATCCGCAAAAATTTGGCAGTCGGACCGATTTTAGTCCGCGATATCTGGGAAATTGCTCCTTTTGGTAATACATTGGTTACTTTTGAGTGGACCGGGAAAGAAATTCTTGAGGGTCTTGATAATATGGTGCAAAAGCATCGTTCTCTGCAATTCTCGGGTATTACCATGGTGCTTGATCGCGAAAAAGGACTTATAGATGCCCGTATAGACGGAAAATCTGTTGATCCGGAAAAAATCTATACCGTGGTTACAAATAATTATACTGCAAGTCAAGCTGACAAATATTTCGGGTTGTCCGTAAACCCTATTGTTGAAACAGATTTTATTGACCGAGATGTGCTCATAGAATCCGTTCG
This sequence comes from Fidelibacterota bacterium, assembly GCA_030620575.1. GTDB lineage: Bacteria > Fidelibacterota > Fidelibacteria > Fidelibacterales > Fidelibacteraceae > M50B103. Next base: position 3,010 of record JAUXEL010000007.1, on the reverse strand, counting down.
AAAAAACCCGCTTATTATTTCTAAGATTGAAGGACGGATCGTATATCGATGAAGAAAGCAATCAGCCTTATCATTATCCTTATTTTCTTTGTTGGCTGCTATGATGCAATTTATGCTCCCGATACGAACGAGGATAATTTTTATAACATTAACTATGAAAATAGCGAAAAGCAACACAGTTTGCTGACCCCACCACTTCGTATTGGATTTAATGATTTCCACCGCGCAATTCCTATCCCGGAAGTTACGATTGCACATGCCGCGGTTTATAACACGGACGCGGAAGGCGATTATATTGCGGAATACACTCAGCCGGATATGACGGACACCCTTGACGGGTATATTACAGCAAATCTCGACTTTTTTACGGAAGTTTTGCGCTCCTCACTTGACATTTATGTGGATTCACTAAAAAACCTTCAAAAGTATCAGGCTGTGAATGCTCTTACTCTATTTATCCATGAAAGCTTTCAGGATTTCTTTGGTTTAAGTTATTATCGCTGGGGCGGAGATATTACAGACCGTGATCAGCCACAAACAGAAGGTCACACACGTTCAACAAAACGTTTTGGTATGGATTGCTCCGGTTTTGGTGCCTCGCCTTATGAAGCGGCAGTGCTTCTGGGGATTCTGGATTCTACAAATAGTGAATCCGCATTTTCTTGCTTTGGGTTTCAATATATATGTAAAACCGATCCGGCAATTTCAGACGGAGGCGGCCGCAATGGTTCAACCAACAATTATCGTCTGGAAGTTTCAGATATGCCAAAAGTAGGTACCTTGATCACAACAATTACTTCCGGATCGACCCCAACCGATGCGCAAATGGATTTAATGCAAGCAGGAGATGTGGTTATTAAAACCGGACATATGGGTATCTTAGTGGAAATAAACAATGATCTGTATTTTCTGGAAGCCGGTGGCAGTACTCTGAATGAAGATGGGCTGTATACCCCCTACCTTGCAAAGGAAGCTCTGGCTGATTTTGCTCAATCTAAAATTACCGACATTCGCCGGTGTTTACCAAAAATGGAAACAACATCGGGTATTGTGCATTAATAAACAGATAATATAAAGGAGAAACAGTATATGCGTCGTTTAACAAATATTTTTTTCAGTATGATCCTTGTGCTGGTCATGATCTCATGCACTGGCATGAATCAACAGCCCTTACAATTTGCATTTGTCGCCGATACCCATATCGGAACAGCGGTCGGTGCTGACGATTTACGAAATACGGTAAACGATATAAATAATATAGATAATATTGATTTTGTCATTCTTGCCGGAGATGCTACGGAGTATGATTTTACCGGAGAACTGGATACCGTAAAAGCTATTATGGATAAATTAAATATACCTTATCATATTATTCCCGGAAACCATGAACTCAAATGGTCCGCTTCCGGAGGTGAAAAATTTAGAAAACTCTTTGGGGATGATAAATTTAATGTTTCCTACAAAGGCTATCGCTTTATTGGTGTAACTCAGGGACCATTATTACGCATGGGAGAAGGATTTATTGCGCGGGAAGATATTAACTGGGTTCACAAACAATTAAAAAAAATATGGCCGAAACGCCAGCCGGTTTTTATCATAACACATTATCCGATCGACCATACTGTCACCAATTCCTGCGATTTTTTGGAAATTATCAAGCACTATAATATACAGGCAATTATGCACGGACACGGACACCGTAACCGCCATAATAATTATTCCGATATTACCGGTATCATGGGGCGTTCAAATTTGAGTCGCGGCGGTCCCGGTGGCTACAATATCGTTACTATTGAAAATGACACAATGACTTGGGTAGAACGTCGTCCGGTGGAAAAAGAAAGTCTGGAGCCCTGGTTGCAAATCCCCCTAAAAAAATATATCTATACCGATTCACATTTTTCTTTAAAGCCGGATATGACGGTAAATGAGGAATATCCGCAGGTAAAAGAGGCATGGTCCTATGACTCGGAATATTCCATTACGGCTGCTGCCGCGGTCGTAGATAATCAGGTTATTTTCGGAAACCGTTCCGGATTAATTCAGGCTCTGTCACTGGATAATGGTTCTCTGTTGTGGACATATGAAACCGGAGGGCCGATTTTTACCGAACCGGCTATTGACAGTACTTTACTGTATGTTACATCCACGGATTCAACGTTGTATTGTATAGATTATCAAACAGGAGAGATGGTGTGGACATATAAAACGCAGGCGCCCATTGTCGCACATCCGACGGTACATGATAAAAAGGTCTATTTTGGCGGCAGCGATGGAAAATTTCGCTGTGTAGATGCCCGTACGGGAAAACTTGTATGGGATTTTATGACCATTGAAACCTATGTGGAAACGAAACCCCTGATTGCGGACGGAAAGGTTATTTTCGGTGCATGGAATACCTATTTATATGCCCTGGATGTCAAATATGGCAGATTGATCTGGCTATGGAAGGGAGAAAAGGCAGGTCGCTTATATTCACCGGCAGTAGTTCATCCGGTTTATGCGAACGGCAAGGTATTTATTGTAGCACCCGACCGGGTAATGACCGCCATTGATATCAGCAATGGCAAAACAGTTTGGAACTCGGATACCTTTAAAGTACGTGAAAATATTGCTTTGTCACAAGATGCATCTACGGTCTATGCCAAAACCATGTGGGATATTGTATGTGCAATATCCACAGAAGGCGATAGCCCCAAAACTATTTGGAGCAGTGAAGCTAATTATGGTTTTGAAATTGATCCTTCCTGTCCGGTAGAATATAATGGTCATGTTTATTTTACGACCCAGTTTGGATATGTGTTTTCACTGGCTGCTGAAGATGGTGATATTGTGTGGAAACACAGAATCGGAAGCAATTTGTTGAATACACCGGTATTGCACGAAAATATGATGATCGTTACCGGCATGGATGGACGCGTGATAAAATTGACATTTTAAATTAATAACCCCTTGTGTGAAACACAAATTCAAATCGCAAATTATCAAAAACACCATGAATAATGTCATC
>JAUXEL010000040.1 GCA_030620575.1 Fidelibacterota bacterium | reverse complement strand
GGAAAAGGAAGAACCCTGGCATCTCCGGATGACAAAATGATATCTTTTCCCAGAGCACGCTTGATCACAAAATAGCTGCCCGTAGGCGCGTCCGTTACATTCAGAACATAATGGCTTCCAATCAGCGGAAAACGAATACTTTCACCGGGCTTAAAATCCGGGAATTGCTCTGTCGGAAAAAGCCGGCTGTAATCGCCATTGATGGTTTTACCATCTACCAAAGCACTTTCCTGCATATCTGATACACTGCGATGCCAACTGTAATAATATTCCCAGTTATCTTGTGTAAGAGTATAAGAGGAATTATTTGTAAAGGTGATCTCGCTTTTATGCAGATTTTTTCCTTTATATTGATTCTCGATAAGCTGCCATGAGACATCAATACTGCCGGAATTTTTACTGCAGGACATCATTACGAACACCATTGTTATCATAACAAAAAATATCTGTCGTATTTTCATGTGTATTCCTTTCATTCATAATGTAATATTATTGATACCAGGAAGTAAATTTCTTCTTGATACGTGTTTCATTATCGCGGACAGCTTGCTGACCGACGGTGATCAATTCTTCAATATGGTTAAAATCGAAATTATAAGCTCCTTTATACGCTGTCAGAGAAACCGTTGCTTTATGGGTTTCAGGTGTCTCACTCAATGCGATGGATACAGCCCGGAAAAGGATATCATAGCCGTTTTTTAAATCGCTTTTTTCTAATGGCCGTACCGGAACAACATTGACTGAAAGAATTTTTTTGTATCCCATTTCCCTTGCAATATGAATGGGACGGTTATCCGTAAAGCATCCATCAATATACAAACCATCATCAAGTTCATAAGGTTCAAAAAACGGAGGGATCGCCATGGAACAACGAATAGCTTCTGCCAAATTGCCCTGTGTAAATACCTTTTCCTTTCCATTAAGCAGATCTACCGCATTACAAGCATAGGGAATAATGGTATCTTCAATATTGATATTTTGTGTAACTTCCCGTAGCAATTCCAGGATTTTTTCAGCAGATTCCACGCCACGTTTTACATGCAGGTTGTGTAAGGCTGCACCTGCCAACATAATTTTTACAACCGGTCCTTCTCCCCACTTTAGAGCCCGCGTGGATGCCATATCTTTAATATTAAACTTTGTTGTTATATAATTTTCCATCCATGCAGCAGATTTTCCGGTGGCATATACCCCTCCTACAATAGCACCCATGGAGGTACCAACGATCAAATCAGGTCTCAGCTGTAAACGTTCAAGTTCTTTTAAAACACCAATGTGGGCAATACCGTTACCACCACCACCAGAAAGAACGAGGGCCCATCTCATAAATATTACCTATGTTTTTCATGATCATTGTTAACGCGTTTTCTTTTTTTATGGAACGCGGGTCGGATATCATATATAAATTGACCCGGTTATCCATAAAATCCGTTGTGACAAGATAACAACCGTCAGCCGAAATATCCAGACCGGTTGGCTGGTTCCCCTGCTGCCAGGCAGTCAATGTAGTAAAGGAATCCGTATCGATTACCACCACTTCCCCGTCTCTTGGACTCGGGAGGGTGTATCCATTGGGATTATTGGGTCCGCGGCAACTGACAAAAAGATATTTCCCGTCCGGGGTTAACCTGATCGTATTGGGATGACTATCCACCTCAAGCTCTGCAATGGTCTTACGCCGGATCCAGTCATATTTATACACGATCGCGAAACGCATATCATCGTAATACAACATTTTCGTTTGCGGGTCATAACGCACATCGCGCATGGCAGAACGATGTTCAAGCATACTTTGTATTTTCTTGCCGGTACGCACATCAAAGATCTCAATACCGCAGTCGGTACTATTCGCGCCTCCATAAAGCGCTACGGCCAGTGTGTCGTTCCCGATCCATGCCACGCCGCGGGGAATCTGACTGGTACGAAGGTTCCGGATCAAGCGTTGCCCGTTACCGCTGACATCAAAAATAGAAATGCGCCGTGATATCCAGTGTGACATAGCAAGCTGTTCATGATTGGGACTAAATTCAAGTGCTTTTGTCCAATCCCCGCGTGTCGAACGTCCCGGCTCCAAAGAATCTGTTTTCGGGTGATATATAAAATAATCACTGGTGGTCATACGGGTAAACCAGAAGCTTCCATCCGGTATATAAAAAACACCCTCGGCGTAACCGTAATCCTTGCTTGGATCTTCACAACCCGGATATAGGGTTTTTATTTTTTCAAACGGATTTACCGAATAGATCTGCACAGCCGTTTTCCGCTGTCCTAAAAGGGTAACATATACATATTGCCCGTCGGGAGAAAACATGCAACTCTTAGGAGAACTCGCTGTTTTCGCAGATTTTTTAAAATACGGAAATAATCTACTATGTTTCCAACCTTCTTGAATAAGTGAATCTTTCAATTGTTCCACCGTGAACATATCATGGTACATAAGTTCAGTGGCAGTTAGAGGTACCAGAATGATAAGCCATAAAATAAAAAACCATTTTTTCAACATAATATTTCCTTGTCAAATCAACCGCCCTAAAATAGATTATTTTTTATTCATTTTAAATGTTTTTTTAAGATACTCCGTTAATTTTATAATTTTACCGGACGAGGAAAACCGGATACAGTCCTTTTGACAGGATCACCCGACTATGTCCCGATGTATATCGGGACTACGCCTGGCAAGCAGGCTGTTTACGGTTCATCCGTCTTCGCTATCACTTCGTTCAGCTACGCCGGACAGGCTGTTTACGGTTCACGGTTTACGGTTCACAGTTTACGGTTTACGGTTCACGGTATAAAAACTTGCCCCAAGTTTTTGAACAGATTTTACCGTGTATTTTTTAATCCTTTTCTTTTTCTTTTTTTATACAATCAAATCAATTTTTTGTTATATTAGACCGCACAAAAGAAGAAAGAGAAACATGAAAAAAATATCACCTCTACAAAAAACAAGAGCAGCATATAAGCCAAAATTACCTGCTGTATTTCATGAAGGTCCTTCTCTGCAAATCCGGGAGGGACAACCCACTGTATCTGTAGCAGATCAAGAACAAATAAAAGCGCTGTTCCCTAATACTTACGGCTTACCTTCCGTCACCTTTGAACCGGGGGAAAAACCTGCTTGTACGCCACTTAATGTAGCTGTCATTCTATCGGGAGGACAGGCTCCCGGAGGACATAACGTTATTGCCGGTTTGTTTGACGGTTTAAAAGCTTGTCATTCTGATTCAAAATTATATGGTTTTCTGGGCGGACCCTCCGGGTTGATCGATAATAATTATATTGAGCTTAACGCGGAATACGTCAACCAATATCGGAATACCGGCGGTTTTGATATTATCGGTTCAGGTCGTACAAAACTCGAAAAAACAGAACAATACGAAGCAACTTTAGAAAACTGCAAGGCGTTGGGCGTTCAGGCTCTGGTAGTTATTGGCGGCGATGATTCCAATACCAATGCTGCTGTTCTGGCAGAATACTACAAGCAGCATAATGCTAATCTGACAGTTATCGGTGTACCGAAAACCATTGACGGTGATCTGAAAAATGATATGATCGAGGCTTCTTTCGGCTTTGATACCGCAACAAAGGTATACAGTGAATTGATCGGAAATATACAGCGTGATGCAAATTCCGCAAAAAAATACTGGCATACTATCAAGTTGATGGGACGTTCCGCGTCACATATCACCCTTGAATGTGCGTTGCGCACACAGCCGAATTATACCATTATATCCGAAGAAGTAGCCGCGAAAAAACAAACTCTGCAAGATATTGCTGAAGATTTCACTCAAGCGGTTGTTACCCGTGCTGAAAACGGTGAAAATTTCGGGGTCGTGCTTATTCCGGAAGGACTTATTGAGTTTATCCCGGAAATGAAAATGCTGATAACGGAATTAAATGATTTGATGGCAAAGTATAAAGATATTATTAATGGCATTCGAGAAATGGAAGCAAAGCGCGAATACATTAGCGGGAAATTACAGAACCATACAGCTAAATTATACAGATCTATGCCAAAAAACATCGCTGAACAGCTTATTATGGAACGTGATCCGCACGGTAACGTACAAGTGTCATTAATTGAAACGGACAAGTTGTTGGTGCATCTCGTGAAAGAACGCCTGGCAAAACTGAAAGCGGAAGGCAAATACAATGGAAAATTTAAGACACATACCCATTTTTTCGGGTATGAAGGCCGTTGTTCCTTCCCTTCCAACTTTGATGCGGATTATACTTATTTACTCGGATATACAGCTTCCTTACTTTCCATCAATAAATGTACAGGCTATATGTCCTCTGTCCGCAACCTCTGTGCCCCGGCTGAAAAATGGATAACCGGAGGTGTCCCGATGACCCGGATGATGAATATCGAACGCCGGCACGGCAAGGATAAATCGGTAATCCGAAAAGCGCTTGTTGATCTAAAAGGGAAACCGTTTCAAGCTTTTGTCTCAAACCGTGAAAAATGGGCAAAAGAAACTGATTATATTTACTCCGGACCAATCCAGTATTTTGGTCCAAGCGAAGTATGTGATATAAAAACAATAACCTTACAATTAGAACATAAATAAAGGAGCATTTCCATGTCTGCTAAGCCATTACTTAAACCGGGTATTGTCACCGGTAAAATATTATTAGATGTTTTTGAGTACGCAAAAAAGAACAAATTTGCACTTCCGGCTGTCAATGTCATTAATTCAAGTTCATCCAATGCTGCTATGCAGGCTGCTAAAGAAGCCAAATCAGCTATTATGATTCAATTTTCAAACGGCGGCGGAGTATTTAATGCAGGCAAAATGCTGGACAATACTGATCAGAAAGCTGCGATTGCCGGTAGCATTGCCGGTGCTATACATATCCGTGAAATGGCTAAACATTACGGCGTCCCTGTCATCATGCATACCGATCACTGTGCAAAAAAATTACTTCCCTGGATTGACGGACTTCTGGATGCCGGTGAAACTTATTACAAAGAACATGGTGAACCATTATTCAGTTCGCACATGATAGATCTTTCCGCTGAACCGCTGGAAGAAAACATCGCTATCAGTAAAAAGTATCTTGAACGCATGTCCAAAATTGATATGCTCCTGGAAATTGAGTTGGGCGTTACCGGCGGAGAAGAAGACGGTGTAGATAATACCAGTGTGGATAATTCAGAATTATACACTCAGCCTAAAGAGGTCAATTATGCCTACGAACAACTGAGTAAGATCAGTCCTATGTTCACCATTGCCGCATCTTTCGGGAATGTACACGGTGTTTACAAACCCGGCAATGTGGTCCTGACCCCGAAAATCCTGAATAATTCCCAAAAATACATTTCTGAAAAACATGGTCTGGGAGAAAAACCGGTCAACTTTGTTTTTCATGGCGGCTCGGGATCTGCTCCGGAAGAAATTGCCGAAGCAATATCTTACGGTGTTATTAAAATGAATATTGATACTGATACTCAGTGGGCATATACAAAACCCATTAAAGATTACATGGATGAGTTTGACGCATACCTTCAGGGACAAATTGGTAATCCCGAAGGTCCGGATAAACCTAACAAGAAAAAATATGATCCGCGCGCATGGATTATTGCCGGTGAAAAAGGATTTACAAAACGCCTGATCCGGGCTTTTGAAGATCTAAATAGCATGAATCAGTTTAGTTACTTGTATAAATGAACCTTTAAACGGACATCATAGACTTATCTGATCTGTTTTCTTAAATATTTATAATCTCTTGACAAGTTGTATGCATTATTGTAAAATTAGTTAAGCAAAATTAATTAACTAATGCTTGTTTTTTTTGGGGACTTAGTATGAAAGAAATTTCATTCTTTATTAAAATTATTGTAAACCTATTAGCGTTTACTATTGTGGGGACATTGTTCAAAGGCGTACATATTGACGGATTATTTACCCTGATCGCTATTTCTGTTTTATTTGGGATACTTAATGCTTTTATTAAGCCGTTTTTAATAGTTATTACTATCCCGATAACTGCGTTTACCTTTGGAATATTTTATCTTTTTATCAACGGATTTATGGTCTGGTTGACATCTTTTCTTATTTCCGGGTTTACTATTCGGAATTTTTCAACGGCATTTTGGGCAGCCATTTTTCTGTCCTTTACCAGCTGGTTAATCGAAATAATCTTATTAAAACGCCATGAATAATACACATCAATATAAAGAAGCAGAATTCTGGACCCGTGACGGTGAAAACATTACCTGTCACTTGTGTCCCCATGCCTGTACTCTTCATGCGGGGCAAGCCGGTCTCTGTGGAGTCCGGATATATTCCAATGATGTACTGCTAAGCACAGCATATGGATTCCCCTCAGCCATGCAGATCGATCCGATCGAAAAGAAACCCCTGTACCATTTTCTTCCCGGTACCAAGACTTTTAGTATCGGTACCCGCGGTTGTAATCTTTCCTGTAAATTCTGTCAAAACTGGCACTTATCCACCCGGAAGGGACATGATGCTGTTTGGGTCAGCCCCGAGCACATTGTTAAAAAAGCAATACAGGCGGACTGTAAATCTATTGCTTTTACTTACAATGAGCCAATTGTCTTTTCAGAGTATGCCATGGCTGTTCAGGTACTTGCGGAAAAAGCCGGATTACCGTGTATCTTTGTCACCAACGGATTTATTACACCCGAAGCAAGGGAACAGATATTTAAAAAACTCCGGGCAGTAAATATTGATTTAAAGGCTTTTTCCGAATCGCTGTACACAGAATATACCGGCGGGAGCCTGCATCCGGTTTTAGATACTATTGAATGGTCTGTTCGACAGGGTATTCACACCGAAATTACCACCCTTTTAATTCCCGGCGTGAATGATGATGAGCAGATGATAAAAAAAGAATGTCAGTGGATAATTAAGCACTGTGGAACAGATATTCCGCTGCATCTCAGTGCTTTTCATCCTGATTACAAAATGAAAGATTACCCCATGACATCGCGATATATATTGGAGCGTTCAAAACAAATTGCGGAGGACTGTGGATTACAGTATGTATATGTCGGTAACTACCCGGGATTTGATAACAGTACTTACTGTCCTGTATGCGGCAAAAAGATCATTGACCGGGATTCTTATCGTATCAATATCTTCACACCTCACGAACATAAAATACCAATTATATGGAGTTTATCATGAAATTTAAAGATTTTGAAGAAGCTATTATTCTTCCACTTGACAAGCTGCAAAAAAGTTTCGGAGAAGAGTTTCTTGAACTGATGGTAGATACCATTATCCTGCGCGATCATGAAAATAATGTGCTGCAAACTCTTGATGGATATGAATATAATTTATCCCGTTCGCGGCATTGGGACAAGGAACAGAAAAACTATTATATGTATGATGGATTTTCAGATGAACATCTGACAGCACTATATGATGACATTATGGTAAAGTACCCATTGTCTGCGAGTATTACATTAAAATTGGAAGGTATGAGTGACCTTGATGAACCTATCCATCAACAAATTGACGTGGAGATTAGATAAAATTAATGAGTGACTCTTTTCAATTTGATCAATTTATGAATCAAAATTCCTTTTCAATGAAATATAATCACATTGAAATACCAATAACACGCCAAAATTTATTTATAATGCAACGTCAGTTTTCTGTGAAGAACCACGTTGATTTTTTCCCTTTTGATGTTTTAGGCGCTATGAATCCCTCTAATAATGTAGATAAAAATTACAGAGTGCGTACTATCATTATCCATACTGATGCCGGGTTTGATATTGAAACGGATATCGTGGAAAAAACCTTTGTTTTCCGAAACCGCAGTATGAACAAAGGAAGCACACGCTATATGAGCGAAAAAAATGTAAAACCCGGTGACAGTATTATTATAGAAAAAATCGAGCCCTACGAATATAATATGAAGCTAAAAAGGAATGAACCATGATCAATAAAATAAAATTTGAACTGGATGATGATGAGCTGGATGCCTTTAAAGCTCTGATAAAGAAACTAGAAAATGTCCGTGGTGAAACAAACATTAAGGTTGACGGCACCTTGCGGGGTACAATGCAGCAAATCCAGCGCGAACTGGATATCTATGATGATTTTAAAAAACGCGATTTATGGTAACTCAATAAGGAATGAGAAAATTTATGAGCAAGAAAACTCCATTTTATGATCGTCATATTGCCCTGGATGCTAAGATAGTTGATTTCACCGGCTATATGATGCCGATATCTTATACAAGCATTAATCAGGAACACCAGGTTGTCCGAAATGCTGTGGGTGTTTTTGATGTTTCTCATATGGGTGAATTTATGGTGTCGGGAAAGCAGGCGGAAACATTTCTGCAACATATTACAGTAAATAATGTTGCACAGTTAATAGACGGACAGGCACAGTATTCCGCAATGTGTTATCCGGACGGTGGTATTGTAGATGACCTGATCGTTTATCGCTTTCACAAGAAAAAATATATGATGGTCGTTAACGCGTCCAATATAGATAAAGATTTTTCCTGGGCAAAAAAACACCTTCCGGAAGGTGTTACATTACGTAACGATAGCGACAATATTGCTTTACTTGCCGTACAGGGACCCGAAAGTGTTGGTATCCTCCAATCATTCACTGATATTCCCCTGAAAGAGATTGGATTTTATCATTTTGCAGAGGGTACACTTGCCGGCCGAAAGATGATCATTTCCCGCACAGGCTATACCGGTGAACCGGGATTTGAGCTTTATCATGATCCCGCTGATTCCCTTGCATTATGGGATGCGCTGTTTGAAGCAGGAAAATCAGCCGGAATACAAGCGGTGGGACTGGGAGCCCGTGACACCTTGCGACTTGAGATGAAGTATGCACTTTATGGCAATGACATCGATAAAACCACCAACCCCATTGAAGCGGGATTAGGATGGATCACTAAATTGAACAATGAAGATTTCATTGGAAAAGATATATTGGTAAAGGTGAAAGAAGAAAAACCCAATCGCCGATTAATTGCCTTTAAAATGCTGGACCGCGGCATTCCCCGACACGGTTACTCCCTGTATCTCGGCGAGGAACTTGCCGGAACCGTTACCAGCGGCACCATGTCACCCTCTTTGGGTGTTGGGATCGGGACAGGATATGTACATCGGGAATGGGCAAAAATCGGAACTGAACTCTTTTTGGATGTCCGTGGAAAACGCCTTCAGGCGCTTATTGTCAAGCCTCCTTTTGTGGACTCTTCTCCCCTTTCGTTTTAACGATAATTATTCACAGATAAAATAAACGCCCTGTCGTACGGCAGGGCGTTTTTACATATCTTTTCGAATCAACGGGTTTTTATCCCATTCTTCCCATCTGGAAGCTGCTTAACAATGCACTGATAATAATACCGATCAGCATCGTAATACCAACAAGCAATGTGGATTTCTTAGTGGAATATTTGTAGAGTATCTTAAAAGCAATAACCCATACAATAATACGCCAAATTTTAAAGAACTCAAACTGGGCTAAAAATTGGAATCCAAAAGAACTGAGTTCGGGTTGTGTAACCAGAGAGCCAAACCCTAAAAAAACATTCACTGCGCCTTTTTGCATAACGAGAAACATTTTAATGATCGATTCGGGAATGCTGATTATTTGAATATACAGAGCAGCTACTAAAATTGTGCTGAATTTTTGCTCACCGCTACCAATAAAGTTACCGACCATCCAAAATATAAGTGCGCTAAAAAAGACAGCAACAATTGTTGTTATGGAAGCAAAAATATATTTCATAGTAATGGCAATTGATGAAGTGGATTGTTGAATTGCCATTTCCTTCTGCGTGTCAGATAATTGTTCCATTTTTTGAATAGTATTTATTGTTTCCTGTTGTACAATGTCCGTGGTAACGACAAGAAAGACAATCATCATGGCAATGAGTAAGGCAAATGGAATGACATAATCTGTCCATTTTGCCCCTTTATCCTTAATGGATGTAAAACATGCATCCGGTGAAACAAAGACATTTGCAAGTCGTGTAAAGAAATTCATGCGTTTTCCTCCTTATTTATGTTTGTGCAAATTTAGGTCTTCACACTTTAAAAATGAATAAAAAAATAAAAAAATTTAAAAAGTCATTGAGAATATACAATTATTATCTTAAGTTTATGCGTTGGAAATTTGATAGTAAAAAGGAGATTCATAATGGCAGTTGTAGTTAATCATGATGTGTGTGAAGGTATCGGCGAATGTATAGAGGTATGCCCTGTCGAAGCTCTATCTTTGGTTGACGGCAAAGCAATCTGTGATGCAGATCTTTGTATTGATTGTTTAGCATGTATTCCCGCTTGTCCTGTTGAAGCTATCTCAGAAGGTTAAAACAGGTAACACATGAAAAAAAACGAGGGCAGTCTTTTCTGCCCTTTTGTATTAAGGAGAAAAACTAATGGAAAAAGAAAATAAAAATCCATTTGATGAACAGAAAAAAGTTACCTACGCCAAAAATGTGATTGCTATCGCATCCGGGAAAGGTGGTGTAGGAAAATCAACTGTAGCCGCAAATCTTGCTATTTCATTGAATAAAAAAGGATATTCAGTTGGATTGCTGGATTTGGATCTGTACGGTCCCAGTATCCCGATCATGTTCGGACATCATAAGCCCACAGAATCGGTCAGTGAAGAAGGTATCCTTCCGGCTCTTAAATTCGGCATTCAGCTTATGTCTCTCGGTTTTTTCCTGGATTCCCGTGCTGCCGTTATTTGGCGGGGACCGCTTGTTATGCGTGCCGTAGGTCAGCTGCTGAACGATGTTCTCTGGAAAACAATGGATTACCTGATTATTGACCTTCCACCCGGTACCGGCGATATTCAGTTAAGCCTTGTACAGAAAATTTCCCTTACCGGCGCTGTTATTGTTACTACACCCCAGGATCTGGCACTCGCAGATGTCAAGCGCGGTATTAGCATGTTTGAAAAAGTCAATGTCCCGATCGTAGGTATTGTTGAAAACATGAGCTATTTTCTTTGCCCGAACTGCCAGCATAAATCCTATGTGTTCGGTCAAAATGGCGGATTGAAGGAAAGTGAACGTTCGAATGTGACATTCTTGGGTGAAATTCCCTTAAATGAAGATATTATGAGTGCTACAGATACCGGATGCCCCATCGTGGAGAGCAAACCCGGCAGTGAAGAAAGTAAGTATTATCTTGATATCGCTGATAATGTTATCGCTTTCTGTAAAGAAAAATAATTCTTCTGCATGACGGTTTTCCGTTTGCAAATAATGATAACATATTATTTTATACCCGGTATGTAATTATATCGGGTATTTTTTATGTCTTAATATTTAAAATAGTTTTAATTGTTCTTTTGGTTTTTGAGGACTACCTGAATATTTTTGAACAAGTATAATGAATTCCTGCTCCGTCAGTATCGTAATATCGAGTGCTTTTGCGTCCTCCAGCTTGGAACCGGCAGCTTCCCCGCCCACCAGATAATCTGTTTTGGCAGATACGCTCCCGGATGCTTTTCCTCCAAGATTACGCACCATTTCTTTTGCTTCATCCCGTGTCAGAGTTGAAAGTGTACCGCTAAAAACAAAGATCTTATTCTTGAGTGAAGCGCTTTCCCTGCGATCAGCCCGGGGATTAATTCCGTGCTTCTTTAAGGTATCGATCATGGTCATGTTGTCCGTATCGGCTGCAAAATTTACAATGCTTTCAGCAACGATCTCACCGATATCATCAATTGCCGTTAAGGTATCTAAGTTGGCATCCACTAATGCATCCAGTGAACCGAACTGTTCTGCCAATACCCGGGCAAGATATTCTCCGATATTCGGGATACCCAGCGCATAGATAACATGAGCCAAAGAACGTGTTGTAGATCCCTGAATAGATGCCAGAAGTTTCCGGGCGGATTTATCAGCAAAGCGATCAAGTGCTGCAAGAGAATGGTAATCCAGCGTGTAAAGATCCGCAACGGAAGCGATCAGCCCTTCATCTACAAGTTGATCAACGATTTTCTCTCCCAGTCCCTCAATATTCATTGCCAGTTTGGAAGCAAAATGCTGAATTCCGGTTTTAAGCTGTGCCGGGCAATCCCGATGTACGCATTTTACGGCCACACCGCTTTCTACACGCTGCACCCGGGCACCGCAGACCGGACAGGTATCGGGAAGATGATAGGGCTTTGTTCCTTCGGGACGCCGTTCTTCTATGACCTTGATCACTTTTGGAATAACATCTCCCGCGCGTTCAATAACCACCCAGTCATGCACACGAATATCTTTTCGGTCGATCTCATCCTGGTTGTGCAGGGTTACCCGGCGAACCAGTACGCCGGCAAGTTGTACCGGTTTCAGATTGGCAACAGGTGTTAATACACCGCTACGTCCCACTTGCACATCAATGCTCTCAATCTGTGTAATTTCCCGGCGT
>JAUXEL010000158.1 GCA_030620575.1 Fidelibacterota bacterium | reverse complement strand
GGTATATTCATTGGGATCAAGATCCAGCACTTCTTCGTATTCGCTCCAGTGTTTATTCTGAACCGCTTTATGAAAAGAAGTATAAAAATAACCGGCATTGACGGTATAAAATAATTTTGGATTAATGGTGTGCGTCCACAAGGTGTTAATAACTTTCGATTCCCGGGTGTTGGTAGGATAGTTATCCAGAATTTCCTGGTAGGCATAGGGAAAGGATGAACCGGTGAAATACCCCTGATTTACATTTGCGGACTGATTATAGGAAATTGATAATTTATATTTTTGCGTATAATTCCAGCTGAGCTTACCCATGGTGGAAAGGTTATTTTCCTGTCGTGTGGTAAAAATGTTCATCCAATTACGGTAGGGGTAGAGATTGTTTGCAACAGGAAGGTAGGAATCTGAAAGATAGATATATCCGCTTACGAAATATGAAAGATTCCCTATCGAAAGTTTGCTTTTCTCGCTTATTAGAGGGCCGCCGACCGTAAATTCGAGGTTATCGGTAGAAACACCGCTTGCTCCAAAAATTTGATCGGTTTTATAACGGAAAGACGCTTCAAAATTCGCGGCACCTTCTTTGAGCTTTACATCAATAATGCCGGACATTGCCTGCCCGTATTCAGCATTGAATCCGCCGGTAATGACCTCAAGTTCTTCAATGGCATTGGGATTTACATACAAACTGGATGTTTTTCCGGTTAAAGGGTCCTTAATAGACAGACCGTCAACAATAAATTGACTTTCGTCCACACGACCGCCACGAATATGAATTTCATTATTAGACGTAGAAACACCGGCTTGCTGTCCGACAATATCGGCAACACTTTCCACAATTTTTCCCAGGAGATCATCTGAAGATATGGATACTGATGAAGCAGTAGACGTTGCATCAATTAGGGGTTTTTCTCCAACGACAATAACATCTTCGCCAAATGCCAGGACAGTGGTTTCCAGTGCGATATCAAGGCGTATTGATTGACCTTTTGCCAATTCAATACCACCATGGAGATGCTGTTTGTATCCCATCATGGAAACCATCATATCGTATGTACCCGGTCCCATTCCTGTGATCGTATAGGAACCGTCAAGAGATGTTGCCGCGCCGTAATAGGTTCCTCTAAGAACAATATTTACGCCTATCATTGCTTCACCGGTTTCAGCATCGGTAACAACACCGCGGATGCTTGCACTCTGAGCAAACAGAACTGCGGTGATAATAAGGAATACAAAAATATATTGTACAATTCGTTTCATTTTATTCATCTAACTCGAATACATGTCTGAACAGATCATCCAGGTTGTCATTACCATTTAAATAATACATTGGAATTGACATATAATAGCAAACACCGTCTCCGATAGGTGTCTCGATCATCACGGGAGGTGTACCGATATAATCATTAAAATTGTTTTCGGTATCTTCAAACTGATAACGTAAAGTAGAAGTACTTCCAGGAATAATTGCATATAGCCGGTCTGAAAGGAACGAGGATACGGATAATTCCAGAAGACTATCTGTTTCGGCATCGTCCCAAAATGCATTTACCTTCGTATCTGTATAAAGCCAGCCTGAGCTGGTGTAAGAATATACGGAATCAATGTCCGTAAATGTCCAGGTTGTATCCGGACGGCTGTTTGTTTCTGCTTTTTGGGCATTGTTCATGAAAAGGATACCACCGTCAGCGACGAAACGCGTCAAGGCGAGAGAAGATTCATTCAAGCTGTTTGCACCCCGGAAGGTAAACCAGAATACCTTTGAAAAAGTGCTGAGATTTAATTCAATATCTTCCGGTGAATAAGGGATAATGTTCGCCGTATTGGTACGTGCGCCACCGATTTCCCAGACGGAATATCCATCCGTACCAACCAAATCATTAAAAATCCCTTTATATAAATTCTGATGATCATAAACTACCTGATCATTTTGATAATCGTTGACGATCAGAATATCGCCGATCGGGGTTTTAACCTGCCAGCGTGTAATTTTTGATTCGTCACTGTTTGGATCAGGGAAGGAAATGATATTGCTTTCTGAACCGGCAATATCTTTTACTTTAAGAAACAAGCGATGATAACCCGCTTCAATATTTGTTAACATCATCTGACGTTGATCACCGTCTAATCGTATCCATGAGCTTGTATCATCTAAGGCATAAAATATATCCGTGACAGTTTCCTGTCCGTCAATATCCGTGATATCCCAGAAAAAAGAATGATGGGTAAAAGATACATGAAGAGAATCTTCTGTCCGGGAAGTGAGAGGGATGGAATTTAGCTTCCATTCAACAAAGGGCGGGGAATTAAAGACCGGAAAGGATGCGATGGCAGGTGTTGGATCTTGCAGACTGTCATTATCGACTGCGATAACCGACAAGCTATAAATATCAAATTGTGTACGAAGCGGCAAATAAAAAATAGCCGATTCATCCTGTGTGAAAACAGGGGTATCCATATATGACCACTGCAAATAATATCCGATAACATCGCCATCGGGATCATCGCCCCACCAGCTGACAGATTGGACCGAAACCGTGGTATCAAGACCCAGGATCAAAGTGTCTTGCACCCAAGTGGTATCGCCGTTATTTATCCAGTAATCACCCGGACCAAGTGTGGTATCGGGAATATAGAAAAATGAAATATGCGTTTCAGGCGGTAAGTTTTGTGCTGTTGACGGTGGCAGTTTGGGATGAAATAAGCCGCAGGCAGCCATTGTGAGCCACACAAGCACAAAAAGAAGTATTGATGTAAAAGTCAGTTTTGTTTTCATTTTTCTTTTTAAACGAATGGGTTTAATCCGTTTTAATATCCTCAGCGGATGGTATAAAACCACCCGCTGAGGATTATTCAATTTTCTGTTATTTCAATAATAACATTTTATTTGTTGCAGTGTATTCAGGCGTTTGTATCCGATAGAAATAGACACCTGAGCTTAAATGAGCGGCATTCCAATGCAGATCATAACGCCCTGCATTTAGTGATCCGTTCACCAATTCTTCAACAAGTCGACCGTTGATATCATAGATCGTCAATTTCACATCACTTGCATTTGGTATGTCAAATTGAATGGTCGTAACCGGGTTGAAGGGGTTCGGATAGTTCTGATGCAGAACAAAATTACTCGGAACGTCCGTTACACCGGGTTCGACGGTTTCAGCGGTCAGGTCAGTCATTTTACGGACTTCGATTTTTATGGAACCGTAACTGTGCATGACAACACCTTTTATATTGGTGAAAACACCACCGGCTATCAATGTGTCTGTACCGCCAACGATGGCATTTTCCCGATAGTTAATATCAAGAATAGAATCAGCAACAATATCATCATCGAGTAGGAAAGAGTAGGTACCGTCGGTTAAGGTCAGGTCATAAGAGTTAATCGATTCGACCTCGGCACCGTCTGTCAGTTCGATCAAAACACCTTCATAAGATTCCGGATTGCCTTCCAGATCAGCGAGTGTTACCGCGGTAGCAGCAAGCGGAACTTCATTTAATACAAGTGTTGCAGTACCTACGACATAGGTATTTGTCT
>JAUXEL010000084.1 GCA_030620575.1 Fidelibacterota bacterium | reverse complement strand
GTGACTGGTTGAAAAAAAAGGATGATCCTTTATTAAAAGAACTTACAGATAAAGAGCTGGCCATTTTTCTCAACGGTTTAATCATTGAAACACGCGGAAAAAGAGAATGTCCTCAACCAGAACCGGAATATTTTTTAAGCAATAATATGATCATTCGGAAACTAAAAATTGCATTGGATTTGAAAACAGATGACATCTTAGATCTGTTCGCTTTAATAGATATTAAACTAAGCAAACATGAGTTGAGTGCTTTTTTCCGTAATCCTAGTCATAAATCCTATCGACCTTGCATGGATCAGTACCTGAGAAATTTCCTCAATGCATTGCAAACAAAATACAAGAATAAGTTAGGCCAACATTCCAGGAATAGAAAAGACTTCTGAATTGGAATCCATTTGTAGGAGCACAGGGTCCTGAGCTTACAACAATGTATATGGCACATTGAAACGCACCATATACTAAGCGTTGATCAAATTTCATCTTAATACAAAAAAGCCGTCTCATTACATCGGGACGGCTTTTATATTTCCAGTTCGTTTTACTGAATAATTATTTTCTCAAAGCTTTCATATCCGCTTTTCCGGCATCTGTTTTTCTGATTTTTTCAATACGGACATCAGGATAAACATTGCTTGTGGATTTATTAAGAGCATTGGATTTTATCATGTTGCCGAGCGGCGGTGATATTTTGGATGCACTGCTGGCAGAAACCGGTGTAAAGATGGTCGGGAACTCGTATATCCATGTATAGTCTGACTCACAGCCTTCGGTATCATAAAATTCATAAACATAGAGCGGACTATCAATATGGGTATCACCTGCTTCAACACGCATATCCCACTGGATATCTCCCGTCACTTTCCACACATAGGCTTCCTGGGGATTCAAAATATCATCACCTAATCTATCCTCGCCCCATTCTGTAGCTGTGCCGGGACTGATAAAAACGTAATAAATGGCCCGGTTGCCATGAATATTATTCAGTTGAATCTCGCAGGCATCCGGAATAAGCTCAAAGCGATAGGAATTACCCGGGAACCATACCTGATCATCGGAAGCGGAAAAAATATACCGGCCTTCATAATCGAAAGAAACGTCTCCATCAACAACGTATTTGTTATTTATACTGTCGGATCCCGCAAAGTACAGGTATTGACTGTCTTCGATAACGCAAACAGCAGAATCAACGGAGGTATTGACAATGGTAATATCCGCGAGTTGCGGGTGAATGCGATGTACAACATTTTCACCGTCACTGACAGAAACACTTTTTGAATAATCACCAAGCCATTCACCGCTGGCATCCACAGGAATATTATTGATAACACCTTTTATGATCCTAACCGTATAGACATCAGTCGTATCACCTGCATTAAGCACTTCGTCCGGGGCGTCATTTACACTGACCATTATGGTAGCAGGAGTATTGTTATTGACCTGAATATATGCCTCTCCGCTGCATCCGAATAATACAAACAGGGTAATAATTACTGGAATAAGATATGATTTCATTTTTCATCCTTCGGGTTTTTACCAATTTCGCAAACCGTTTCAATGCCGCCGCGAATATTATAAATCGTTTTTACATGCAATGATCCGGGTTGCAATAAAGCCTTTAAATCCCGGTAAACACGATTGGTCATGTCTTCCTGATATATGCCTACATTACGGAAAGAAATATAGTAGTATTTCAGTGATTTAAGTTCAACAATTTTATCAGATGGCACATAGGTGACAATAACATTTGCAATATCCGGGAGTCCGCTGAAGGGACACACCGCAGAAAACTCGGGATAAGTCAAATGAATTACCTGATTTTCCCCTTCATAAGGAATTGTCTCAAGCAAATCCGCGCGAATATGGCTCGCATCATCAAAAGAGAGTAATAATCCTTCTGCTTTTGGCATAGTATCTCCTTTTATTCAGACAAATGTAAAAATTGTAAGGTAATTTTCAAACTACTAATTTGGATATAACAAAATAGCTGGGGCTTGAAGAGTTGAGTTGTCGAGGTGTCGAGATGTTGAGAAGTTGAGAAACCTTAAGGAGGAATCAATTATGATAGTGTGTGTTAATGTGTTTGTTTTTTTCGTTTTATAGCTGCTAATTGCCAAATTTTTCGATAATTATTGCTTTTGCCTGATCGAATATATATGCGAAGTCATCATTTTCATCAAAGGATATCCATACATCCGGTGCATATTTGCGAAACCATGTTATCTGACGCTTTGCAAAGTGCCGTGTATGTTTCTGAATATCGCTGATGGCTGTCTTCAGACTGATCTCTCCATCCAAATATGCAAAAATCTCTTTATATCCTACGGTATTAAGTGCATTCAAATCGTGGGTATAACCTTTTTGTAACAGATTTTTTACTTCGTTCACTAAACCGGTTTGTATCATATCAAGCACGCGCTGATCAATACATTTATAGAGAAATTTCCGTTTGGGATTTAACCCGATCATCAGGCAGGGATAGGGAAAATCGTTTTGTTTTTCCTGAAATATCTCAGAGGGCTTTCTGCTGGTGCTTTCCCATATTTCCAGTGCGCGACAAATACGTTTTGGATTTTTAGGATCTATTGTTTTGGCGTATTCCGGGTCAATAGATTGTATTTCTTCAAACAATGCCGGCCAGCCCCGGTCCTCTGCACGAGCTAAAATGGCATCCCGGATATGAGCATCCGTCTCCGGAGTATCGGATATCATGCCCAATACCGCTTGCACATACAATCCCGATCCACCAGAGATAATAATATTTTCTTCGGTCTGCATTTTTTGGTCGATGATCTTCCGTGCCTGCACAGCAAATTCACCCGCTGAGTAAAAGGTATCCGGAGAACGTTCATTAATAAAGTAATGATGAATGTGGGATAGTTCTTCCTTTGACGGTGTTGCGGTACCGATATTCATATCCCGAAAAATCTGCCGGCTGTCCGCAGAAATAATGTCTGCATGCAACCAGTCGGCAAGTGCCAGCGACAATGTGGTTTTCCCGCTTGCCGTGGGACCAATGATAAACAGACATATAGGTTTTACTTCTTTAGAATTCATTGAATAACAGACTAAAATCGAAGCAGTTTACCGAATGGGTCAGGGCTCCCACGGAAATTACATTGATCCCGGTCAGGGCAATGTCACGAACAGTTTCCAAACTGACATTTCCGGATGCTTCCAATATAATATCGCTATTGTTTAATGCAACAGCCTTGCGCAGGTCGCTCAAACTGAAATGATCCAGCATTATCATATTAACGGGGTATGTCAATACTATTTGATATTCTTCAAGATCAGTTACTTCGATTTCAATTTTAAGTTTTTTGGAGCGGGCATAATCAATAGCGGCTGAAAGAGCCTTATCAATTCCTCCGGCCCAGCGAATATGATTTTCTTTTATAAGGATCATATCATATAATCCATAACGGTGATTCGCCGCGCCCCCGCAGGTTACGGCATATTTATCCAGAATTCGCAGGTTGGGCATAGTTTTCCGTGTATCTAAAATTGCACATCCGCTTCCTTTAACCTGTTCTACATAGTGATGAGCCAGAGTCGCGATGCCGGACATTCTGCCAAGAATATTCAAGGCCGTGCGTTCCGCGCTCAGCACTGATTGTCCTTTGCCGGAAACAGATAATACCACATCTCCTCTCCGCAATTCATCTCCATCCTGCTTTTTACATTGTACTTTAAGGGATGGGTCATCAAGTTCAAAAACACGTTTCGCAACCTCAATTCCGGCTAATATACCATCTTGTTTACTGACGATTTTTGCTTCTGCAGAAAAATCAACTTGCATAGCAAGTGATGTAACATCACCCCGGCCGATGTCTTCCATTAGAGCCTGTTCCAGAATTTTATCGATTTGTTTCCAATTTAAATGCTGCATACTCATGTCTTATTATGTGTTTTTTGTTAATTTTATTATTTAATTAATACCATTTTTTTTGTATCTGACCAAATACCTGCCTGCAGTTTGTAATAATAAATGCCGGTTGGTAGATTATCTCCCCTAAAATCGATTGCATAGCTACCGGCTTCTTTATATCCATCTGACAGAACCATAACATGGTTACCGGAAATATCGTATACATCCAGTTGAATAAATGCTGCGCGTGCCAATGAAAATGAAATGGTGGTATTTGGGTTAAATGGATTCGGATAATTTTGCTGCAATTGGTAGCTGTCCGGTATTTCCGGCTGATAATTTTTCTCAATTCCTGTCCATCCGGGATAGGTACAACGAATTCGATCAATATACAGTGTTCCGCTCTGAATACCGTTGGCCAAATTAATTAATATGTGCTTTAAATGCATAGGATAGTATTCTCCGCCATCACTGGGAATAATAGCTTCAGTGGATATTGTTTTGGTCACAAATCCTTCATTATCATTAAAAAATCCGGGTGCTTTAAATTTATATTCGTTTCCGTTGGCATCATCAAAGAGCAGATAAAGCCGATGATTTAAACCATCCGACATAGCATCAATAAGAAAATCCTGCGGAACTCCATAGATGGTAATGGGATCAGTATTCAAGGTAATAATGCCGTCATCTGTTGTTGTATAATCAATTTTTATCGCTTTATTTCCGCTTCCGGTATTCCGGTCGATCAATGTCAGTATTGTGAGCGCTGTGTCTAAGTTTTCGCCCTGCACTGTCCAGTCATCTAGACTTTCAACTTCATCAATCACCTGTTCACCGCTACCCCGTTCAATATAGATATATGCTGTATCCACATCAGAGCCATAATGAATGAGCAGCAAAGATTCGCCGGATGATGTCGGCGTAAAAACACCTTCTGCATTGATGGACCCAATGCTATTGTTCAGCAGTTCAAATTCAAAGATTGAATTATCAAGCACCGTTTTATTTCTACCGTCTTCACAGCCATAAACAAAGAATGAGATTGGACGCAATGTATCTGTCACAACAAATTGCGGGTACGCTGTCAGGCTATCGATATCAATAATATGTACACTCATGGAATCGGTAGATTCTCCCAATTCCGCGTAAATATATCCATCCATATCAACGACAGAGGCTGTAAATACACCGTCGGCATATATACCCAGATTTTCCGTATGGCTGATTATCAATCCGGCATCACCGGGGATATCCTGCGGGTTATAATTGGCATCCCATCCTGACATGGGAATATCAACTGAATTATTTTTATATAAAGCAATGCTGTCGCGTTCTATCTGTACGATGGAAAGATCGCTGTTTGGCGCGGAGGAAACACACATCATTGCATTGGCAACAATGCGCTGCCAACCGTCTGAAGGAATATTCATGATCTCACTGCGTACAGTAAAGGTGGATGATCCGCCTCCGTCAAGGTTTACCGCATATGTCGCGCCAATATATTTCATAAAATCGGCTAACTCATATAAACTCATGCCGAAACTATGTTCCTGACGACCGTCAACCACAACAAAATATGCAATTGTTGAATCCGCATTATAACCAATTGCTGTGCGGGGATGCCGGGCTGAGCAGAAACTGGCACCAAACCCTTCCTGTTGATCTGCAATATTAATAATATCAACCCCATTTTCCAACATGCGCGGTCCACCACCAATCAGTTGCGTTAATCCGGGTAAACTGTTTGCAAGTTTTTGAACAATTTTTACCGTATCAGCAATTTGGCAATGTTCATAAAGAAATGTTACTGCGGGACCGTGTCCGGATAATACAAATTTTCCGTCCGGAATGTTCATATTTCCCACATAGGATTCCCGTTGTTCAATAATACAATACACCGTATCGTTGACCACCCAATCACTGACAGGAGAAGCCAGACATTCATATCCATACTGGTTTGTTTGGGTAGAATTACCCATAAAATTATTGTATATCACCAAATAATCGGTATCGCGATCACGATTGACCGTGGTAAGCGGATAGGAAACAGTTTCACCTGTTGAATCTATTGTTGAAATAACTGTTCCGGAAAAACTCGGAATGGTAATACAGGGTTTTCCAACATTATTATAGCCAAAAGCGGAACGATGATAGGAATAGGCATGGACAAATTCACCGTTTACAATCTGATTATTAATTGGAACACCATTTGTTGTGTTATAAAAATCTCCGTTAATAGCAGAAACTACGCGGTGTTCAGAACGATCACTGCGGGCACTCATATTTCTGGTGCCTTCCCGTCCATACCGGAGATCATCCGCTTTAATGGATTCCAGAGTGATATAAGGATTTTGAAGATCAATTTCCACGACATGCAAAGCCCAGGGCGTGGATCTTTCTTCATAGTAGGTATAATGGCTTCCCGGTCCCACCTGATAGGATTTGACCTTTTCAAAATTTCCTGCCGCACCTGCTGTTCCGAAGGCAATACATAGCAGGATAATGCTTGCAAATTGTTTCATACTCTCCCTTTATCTTATGCTTATCATGATCACAGTTAAATTTAGTGAATTCTATTATAAATCAAATAATATTTTCCTCTTCTTCGGAGATAATGAAAATAAAGCAAAACAGCTCATGACAAACATGAGCTGTTTAATAATTTTCCATGTCGTTTTATTATTACAGCATCAGTAACATAAATACCATAACAAATAATGCAACGGTTTCAACAATACCGATCACCATAAAATAGTTCGCGGTTCCTTTTCCGGTTTCCGCTAATGCGTCAGCAGCACGTGCGGCGGCTTTCCCCTGCATATATGCAGATAAACCCATTGCCATACCACCAAAAACACCAGCTCCAAGCAATCCGAGAGGATCTTTAGTACTGTTGCTGATAAATTGCATCAATAAAAAGCCATAGATGGTTTGTGTTAAGGGTGCGCCGGCAAATGCAACCAGCATAAAAGGTGCCGGTTTATCATTGGTAAAGCATTTTTTCCAACCGCCGATAGCAGCTTGTGAAGCCACACCTGTTCCCATTGCTGAGCCTAATGCTGCCAGACCTAATGCCGCAGCTGAACCAAACATTCCAAGATCCATCATTTTTATGTCTCCTTTAGTCTTTATGTTTTTTGTTTTACTTTATTTTTCTTTAAAGGGCTCATACTTGTAGCCGGTCCATTCCAGTCCAAGTTGCCCGCTAAACTCCAACATATTTAAACGAATACCGTGAACGATCACGGATAATAAGCCCATAATGATATTTAATCCATGTCCAATTAACAGCACAATGACCGCGGCAATAATCAGGGGACCCTCCCCCATAGAAGCCGCAATATCGTTAAAACTGGATGCTATTGCGACCGATGCCATACCTACGGCAAACAAGCGAATATAGGAAATAATATTTGAGAATGAGCTAATAGCACTCAGGAAGGTATTGAACGCGCCGCCCAATCCGGCAACAATACCTTTAAAGAAATTCTTACCCGCTTCCTGCTGTCCGAAAAGTACGATGAAAGCAAATCCACCGCCGATCAGGGGCATCGCGAAGGATGGCAAATCCATTTCAAGCACCAGGTTCAATACCAGAG
>JAUXEL010000175.1 GCA_030620575.1 Fidelibacterota bacterium | reverse complement strand
GCAGGAGAAGCGGCACGTTACGGTGTGCAATCCATGGAAATTATAAAATCTATTCGTAAGGAATTTTTACAAATTGACACATTCAAAGCCCTGTTTTTTACACTTACGAGTGGCGGGTTATTGATTGCTTATGCCTTTAAGAAGATTAAGTCCGTTCCCACATATATTCTGCTTGGCTTTCTTGTTGCTGTTGAACTTTTCGGGGTGACCAACCGTGCCTATAAAAATATGCCGCTTGGCAATCCGGCTACTCTGGAGCGCCGCGAATTTCGCCAGTCGGATATTTCCCGCTTTCTCGGACAACAATCGATAAATGCGCGGGCTTTTGCTCTGGGACAGGACAGTAATCATTACAGTTATTTTTATCCCACCATAAGCGGATACAGTGCAATAAAGCTTCAGACTATTCAGGATCTTCGTGAACATTGTTTTTATGTTAACAATGGGTTGAACTGGAATATTATAAATATGTTAGGCGGACGGTATATTATTTCGCCCGGACGACTAAACGAACCTTTTTTACAGGGCATAGCAAGTGATGAAGCGCGAAAAGAAATATTATATATCAATTCCAACGCTCTTCCCAAAGCATGGTTTGTTAATAAAAGCAAATCCTTTCCGGCATTTAAAGACATGCTTCTTTATATGAACACCCTGTATTTTAATCCCGCAGAGGAAGTTCTGCTGCTTGATGAACCGGAAAATAATACAACACGGTATAGCGCGGAGGGAACAATTCAGATACTGGAAAATACGCCCAATACCATTCGTTACGCGGTGCAGACCGATAAATCGCAATTTGTAGTTTTCTCGGAAATGTATTATCCCGAGGGATGGACATTAACAAAAGACGGCGAAGAAATAAAGATCATTCAAAGCAATTATGCCCTGCGAGGTGCCGAAATTCCGGCAGGGAATTATACTCTGACGATGGATTTTCATCCAAGTTCGTATTACACCGGCATGAAAATTGTCTGGATTGGGGATATTCTCATGATATTTTTTATTGCCGGTTCATTGATCATCACCTACCGCAGAAAAATATTTACGAAAAAAAACGATTAATTCATGAAAGCAAAAAACATATTATTTATCACGCATGCATTTAGCTCATTTGTGCTAAGGGACGTGGAAATTCTTGAAAAAAAATATCATGTTAAACGATTTACATATCAGGGAAAAGACGACATATTAAGCAATTCTACCAGTCAAATTGCTTTAAAATTCTGGCTGTTGCGGCACATAAGTTCAGCGCACGCGATATATATATGGTTTGCCGATTATCATGCTTTTTTACCCGTATTATTCGGAAAAATATGGAAAAAAAGAGTTTTCCTTGTTGAAGGGGGATACGATACCGCGAATATTCCGGAAATTCATTACGGATCGCACTATAAGCGACTTCGCAGTTTTTGCAGTACCTATGCAATGAATCATGCAACATTAAATCTTCCCGTGTGCGAAACCTTGATTCCGGAAATAAAAGCGATTGCGCCGTTGGCCGCAGTCCAGTGTCTATATACCGGATACGATGCGGCTATATTTACCTCTGGAGCGAAAAAAGAAAAAATTGTTTTAACAGTTGCCGGGGGGAATACCCTGCAGCGTATCCGTTTAAAAGGCGTGGATATATTTGTTCAAGTCGCTCAAAGTATGCCCGAATACCGGTTTATTATTGTGGGTATTGGAGAAAAGGGAAGAAGTCACTTGGAACCACTTCCAGAAAATGTGTCTATTATTGGAAAGGTGCCACAGGAGAAACTAATCGCCTACTATCAGAAAGCATCAATTTATGCACAATTTTCAATGCGCGAAGGTTTGCCCAATGCGGTATGTGAAGCCATGATGTGTAAGTGTGTACCTGTTGGATTTGATGTTGGGGGAATATCGGTTGCTATTGGGAATGCCGGATATATTATAAAGGACAAGACCATCTCTCAGGCAGTTTCAGTGATCCGGTCTGCCATGGATCGCGTTGAGGAGCTTGGTCCGAAAGCCCGTGAACGAATCATGAAAATGTTTCCACAGCAACTACGGGAAAGGAAATTACTGGATATCTTGAAAGATTCTGAAACCCCATGAAAATTATATGATAAAATTTGTTTTACAGGTGCAAAAGCGATGAAAAAAGTTTTAATCATTACCTATTATTGGCCGCCGGCCGGCGGTCCGGGTGTGCAACGGGTTCTTAAATTCGCAAAATACCTACATGAATTCGGATGGATGCCGCTTATTCTAAGTGTTCAAAATGGAGAATATCCGGCACTTGATCATACTTTTGCAAATGAAATTTCACCGGACATAAAGGTGTACCGGACAAAAACACGCGACCCCATTACTTTTTATAAAAAGTTTACGGGAGAAAACAAGGAATCGATTCCCATTGGAATATTAGCCCAAAAGAAAATCTCGTTCAAAAAAAGGATTGCAAATTTCATTCGATTAAATCTGGTTATTCCCGATGCAAAAATCGGTTGGATCCCTTATGCCGTAAAAGAAGGAAAAAAAATCATCAACGAGCATAAACCGGAAATGATCTTTTCCTCTTCACCGCCACCTACGGTCCATTTGATCGCGAAAAAACTTTCCCGGCGTAATAATATAAAATGGGTAGCTGACCTGCGGGATCCGTGGTCGCAAATTTATTATTATAAAAATAATCGTTCCGGCATTGCAGCCGGGATTGATGCATCGCTGGAAAGAAAAACCCTTGCTTCTGCAGATGCGGTAACAACAGTAAGTAAACATTTCGAGGAATTGATCATATCTGAAAAAAGAAAAACAATCATCATTCCGAATGGATTTGATGAATCGGATTTTTATGAAAGCAATTCTCCGGAAACAAAAAATGAACGATTTACCATTGCTTATGTTGGGGGCTTAAATGAAAACCGCTTTTACCCATTGTTTTTTCAGGGATTAAAAAATTTCGTTTTACAGAATAACATCAAAAAAGAAAAAATCTTACTCATTTTAGCCGGACAAATTCAAACAGAGTATCTGGAAAAAATACACAACATACTGGAAGATTCTG
>JAUXEL010000112.1 GCA_030620575.1 Fidelibacterota bacterium | reverse complement strand
TTCTTTTTTTGGGGGTTTTTCATATCCGCTGTAACGTAAAGATGCCGCATTGAACAATTCCAATTGGCGATCAAGATCTGCAATATTTTTAAAATGCCGACGATTCCAAAAGAAGCGGGAGAACACACTATTATTGCCTTCAATTGAGCCCTGGCTGAAAGGTTTTCTCGGTACGGCAAATACCGGGATAATTTGTTTTTGAAGTAAATACAGCATCACACGACTTAAGGTGCGTTTACCGGATATACTACCTATAAACGTGGAAGCATTATCCAATTTAAGGACATCAGGCTTGTCAAATTTACCCAAGAACTCATCACAAGCATCTATAAATTGATCAACTGTTAAATCTTCTATACGCTTATAATACCTGAACTTTGGCTCTTTTTTTGCAGAGAATCCTACAAAGTGCAAGGGCGTTCCATTTCCTTGAAGATAACGTCGCTGGATAAAGTCTGCTTCCATGACACGCTTGCCTAAATATCCACCATAGAGCGTGTTTTCGGGATAATGCAAATACTTTGCAGCTCCTTTGGATTTACCTTTAGCATGAGATGACAGGCCCAAATCTTTCATGATTTGACCAATGGTACGCAGAGGCGGCGGAGCTCCCTTGTAGCGCTTTAACCATACTTGATTGATAGCCGTTGCTCCCGTAAAAAACTCCTCTTCTGAATTACATAAATGTTGGTGAATTTCTAAGATTCGTTCTTCAGTTTCCTTTGTCCATTTCCGGCGATCGCCTTGCTTCCAACCACGATGATCTTCTGTCATATCTTGCTCCGGGGATTGAGTCCATTTTACTACAAAATGACTGCTCATCGAAACTTTTTTAATGATCTCTCGCTTGCTTAATCCTTCCTCAAAGTGCATGCAATTGACTTTGTCTCTGTACGCAATGAGTTTTTTTTGATCATAACGGTTCTCTTTAAATTGATTAATGATGTTTTGGTAATTTATACAACTTTTTGGCTTCATGCAACCACCTCTTTGGTGTTGCACTTTCATTTTGCCAATAACCTCTACTGTCTACTTCTTACTTCTTACATTTAGGTACTTCGAAAAGGTGGTCTGTATTTATTTTGCCATTACATTTTGGATGCGTTTAGGTATCTCTGTATTATCATAATAACCGTTAAATTGCTCAGCCCCTACCCCGAATGCCCGGACAGGCACCGGTACGCCGGTATGGGAAAAAGTGGTCCATCCAATGCCAACCTTACGGGATAGTGTTCGACTGACAGAGATCATAAAGGGATCGTAACTTCCGTATAAAATATACTCTAACGGATTTTCTCTGTCTTTTCCGATAAAGGTTTTTTCATAGGCTGATATCAAATCATTCATTTCATATTCATTTAGATCCAATCCCTTATTTTCATCGCCAAGTCCTGTTTGTTCACGTACAAAATCAAAAGCCCATTGAACACTGTTTTTTACAGAATCAACCCCATATTCCTCAATTAACACATCGCATATATCCCGGTATTCGCGGGTCAATTCGCTAAAAGAACCTGTTTGCCACTGCAACTTGCTTAAATCCACATTATTGTCACCATGGGTAGTCCCCATGCTCATTCCGCCGGTTTCGTGATCTGCTGTAATGAGAATAAGAGTGTTTTTCTCATGTTTACTGTAAAATTCCAGCGCAACTTTGACAGCATCATCAAAAGCCAAGGTTTCCCGGATAGATGTCGCGGCATCATTAATGTGGCAGGCCCAATCAATTTTTCCGCCTTCTACCATGATGAAAAATCCGTCCGGACCGTCAAGCATTTTGATGGCTTTATCAACAATTTGAGATAAGGTAATAGCATTTTTGTCCATATCAATACTGTAAGGCATCGCGTAATCTAAATTCACATCCGGATGCACAAAAAACACCCGTCCCGCACCGGGTTGAAGATAATTAAAGGCCGTTGCATTATTGATATAAATAAATCCGTTGCGCTTGGCCAGATCAATAATATTCTCTTTATCAATTCCCTTTGGGTCGGTATTTTGTCGGATATCCCCTCCGCCAAAGAAATCAAAATTGGAATTAGCCAACTGTTTTGCAATTTCGTAATAGCTACTCCGTTTCGGCTGATGGGCATAAAAACCCGCCGGTGTAGCGTGATCAATATCTACTGTTGATATAATTCCCACTTTCATACCACGTTCTTTGGCAGTCTCGGCAATGGTTTTTAGCGGATAACGGTGTTCGGCGTCCATACTGAGAGTAGTGAGTGTTGTTTTAAAACCGGTGGAAAGGGCTGTCACCGCGGCTCCTGAATCGGTAATATAACGATTCTTGCTATTGGTTGTAATAGAGCCTGTCGCGGGAGCCAAATTTATAGCCAAAGGAATAATTCCGGGTTTATTTTCAATTGCCGCCAAATAGCGCTCTGCAGCATTTATCTGTACAGTTCCCATACCATCGCCTATAAAAAAGAAAATATATTTTGCTTCCGGCTGTCCGCACCCAACAAGCATAAGTAACAAGATAATAAACGTGACATATTTAATCCATTTCCGCATCATTGATATGATTCCTTATACAAAATATTCTGCGTTAAACATCCCCTTATTATAATTACATAAAATGGAAGTATCAAATAATTTTGACATCATTTCACTTGTGACAACATCCATTTTTTTACCCTGATGGAATACCCGTCCTTTTTTCATCATCATCACATGGGTGATTTGTGGAATAATTTCTTCTACATGGTGTGTAAACATTATCAGGGTGGGAGCATCTTTTCGGGAAAACATGTCTTGCAGATAACATAAAAACTGATGTTTTGCAGTAGGATCCAGTCCCGCGCAGGGTTTATCTAAAATTATGACCTTACATTGGGACATTAAGGCACGGGCAGTCATAACCTGTCGTTTTTCTCCGGACGACAGTTGTCGCCACTGCTTATCCGCAAGGTGTTCACATTGGTATTTTTTTAACAGTGACCCTGCCTTTCTTTTTTCATGTTCACTTTGGTTAAACCAATCATTCATCATTGTGTATTTCCCGGAAAACAGCAATTCTATCACCTTGATAGAGGGGAGTATTTTATCGGAAATATGCGAACTGACAAATCCTATCTGTTTTTTTAGTTCGCGCCACTCAAGATTCCCATAACGTTCTCCCAGTAAATAAATTTCTCCCTTCGTGAAAGCTGTATAATCAGTCAAAATAGACAGCAGAGCCGTTTCCCCTGAATCATTAGGGGCCAAAATACACCAATTTTCTCCTCTTTTTACACGCCAATTGATATCATCCAGGATTATACAATCTCGTTCTATATAGAGGTGTGAAATGTGTATTATGTCGCTTTTTCCCATCAGGAAATTTAAACCAAATATATAATATTTCCATCAATTGTTTTTTAATTTTTATCATAACAATAAATATCATACATTTAGCGTGTAATGGAGATTGTATGTTTGAGAACTGGAATGACATCAAGGAGCACCGGGAAAAAAAGGGAATTTCGCTTCAGGCATTGAGTGAAAAAATGCGCATGCCTGTGGAAAAAATTATTTTTCTGGAAACAGGTGATTTCAATGATGCAGACCCTGTAATTACACGACTACAACTTAAGAACTATGCACAACAGTTAGATTTGGATTATAATGAACTGTTGGAACTTTGTGATTTGCATCAAATAAAAACTGATGAACCAACAGACATTCAGACCCAAAAAATTGATATAAAAAAAACACGTCCCTACCGGGGCCGCAGAAAAGAACCCAGTAAATTTCTCATTTACAGTCTGATCGTCATTGCTGTATTTTTTGTTATATTTATTTTAAATAAAATTTCCAGCCATTTAAACATTACTGATGATCTGTTTGAAATGACTGAAAAACAGCAACATTCCCTGGATAACAATTCGATCAGCGAGCAGGATTCAAATCTGTTCAGGCCTGTACTCCCCCAGACAGCTAAAGCAATGGAAAACGTTGATATTACTGCGGATATGAAAATATTTATGAATCGACAACTGGATTTTCCCGTCCGCCTGAATATTTATCCTCAAAAAACCATTTCATACCGACATGAGATAACGGGCGAAAATCCGAAAGAAGATTTTATTCTGAAAAATACACCTCTTTCGCTTTTTTTCCATAAACCGGGAAAAATGATCTTTTATAACACAGAAGATACCCGTTTTGTATTAGATGATTTTTCATTCCGGGATATATCATATTCTCGCATTGTTATTGATATTGATAAAAACGGGCTGGCTCAGATTTATACGAAATAGCCGTAATATTTATATTACAGAAACAAAAAAAGGCAGGAAATCCTGCCTTTTTTATAATTATGATGTAAAATTTAAACTACACCCTGGTCAAGCATGGCTTGTGCAACTTTTAAGAATCCGGCAATATTCGCTCCGCGAACATAGTCGACATAATTCTCATTGATTTGACCATTTTCAACGCATTGCTCATGAATACGGATCATGATTTGATGTAATTCTTTGTCTACGCGTTCTCTGGGCCATGCTAAACCCATATAATTTTGGGTCATTTCCAGTCCGGAAGTAGCTACACCGCCTGCATTGGCTGCTTTACCGGGTGCAAATAGTAACTTTGCTTTATCAAATAAAGCAACCGCTTCCGGAGTTGAAGGCATGTTTGCGCCTTCTGCAACACATATACAGTTGTTTTTAATAAGCATTTCAGCGTCTTTTTTATCCAATTCATTTTGGGTTGCACAGGGCAGTGCTACATCACAAGGGACTTCCCATGGACGTTTTCCTTCCATATATTTACAACCGAATTCTTCAGCATATTCTTTAATACGCCCGCGACGCATATTTTTGAGATCCATAATATAATCCCATTTCTCTCCAATAATCCCCTCCGGATCATAAATAGATCCCGAAGAATCCGATAAGGTGACGACTTTACCTCCAAATTCATTGATTTTTTGAGCTGCATATTGGGCTACATTTCCAGATCCTGAAATTGCGACTCTTTTGCCTTCAAAATCATCTCCAACATGTTTTAATATCTCATTTGCAAAATATACCGTTCCGTAACCGGTTGCCTCCGGACGAATTACGCTACCGCCCCAGTTAAGGCCTTTTCCGGTAAGCACACCGGTAAATTCGTTACGTATGCGTTTATACTGTCCATACATATAGCCTATTTCGCGAGCACCCACACCAATATCACCGGCAGGAATATCTGTTCTAAATCCTATATGACGTTGTAATTCTGTCATAAAACTTTGGCAGAAGCGCATAACTTCATTATCTGTTTTTCCTTTTGGATCAAAATCCGAACCGCCTTTACCGCCACCCATTGGTAAGGTAGTTAAAGCATTTTTAAAGATTTGTTCAAACCCTAAAAATTTCAGTATTGATAAGTTTACACTGGGGTGAAAACGCAGTCCGCCTTTATAGGGACCTATCGCACTGTTGAATTCAACGCGATAACCGCGATTTACTTCTACGCCCCCGGCATCATTAACCCAGGGAACACGAAACATAATTACCCGTTCCGGTTCAATTAA
>JAUXEL010000169.1 GCA_030620575.1 Fidelibacterota bacterium | reverse complement strand
CAAAACTTGCCCCAAGTTTTTTTCTGTTAATATGTGACATTACTCACAGTATAAAACTAAAAAGGCTGATAAATTCTTACTATGCGTATTGATATGCAAAAACTTGCCTCAAGTTTTTTGAGATTTTCTGTGTCTACAATCACATTATTTTCACCATAATGCATAAAAATAGCCGAAAAATCTTGGCTCAAGTTTTATCTACTGCTTACTTCTTACGATTCACCCGTCTTCGTCCCGAACCATCGGGGCTTCTACGGGCAGGCGATTCACGATTCACATCTTTCTTTTTCATCTACTTTTTTATAGATTGACAGTGAAAAATATGGAGCTAAAATGAATACATCTGCATTACGATCAATACAAAAAAGAAATCTCATCCTTTTTTTAACATTATCTGTCATTTTTTCAGTTCTATTTGCCGAAGGCTGGCGGGAAAATGCCGCAATGTTTAATCCAAGCGGTGTCCCGAGCCTGTCGTTTTCACAGCCACGCTTTGCGGATCTCGATGCGGATGGCGATATGGATATGATACTGGGCAGTATCTCGGCAAAACCTTATTATATGACCAATGTGGGTAACGCGTCATCACCGGTGTTTTCACATAGTGAAGATATATTTGAAAATGTATTGGAAATAGACGCAGAAGTGGGTGTTTTTTCCGATATTGACAATGATGGTGATCTGGATTTTATTACCGGCGGTTATAATGGTCTGAGTTTATACAAGAATACCGGTACGGTTAATTACCCGATATTTGAAAAAGAAGATGATTTTTTTTCCGCTTTGCAAGTCGGTTCCAATCCGGTTCCGGATTTGGCCGATATTGACAATGACGGGGATGATGATCTCGTTGTGGGACTTAGTGAAAACGGTTCCGTAAAGATCTATATCAACAGCGGCAATGATTCCGTAGCGGTTTTTCTGGATGCGAATGTCACGGTCCTGGGCGATGTGGGCTTATATGCCTATCCCGTATTTTGCGATCCGGATAACGATAGCGATATCGATATTTTAGTTGGCAGAGATGGCTATGGATTTATTTATTATCAAAATAACGGCTCCGCGGAAACTGCAAATTGGCAATTGAATACCAGCTTATATGCCGGTTTGGGAAATGACAGTTATTTTAATTCACCTTCTATGGTAGATATAAATGGTGACGGTAAACCAGACCTGATCTATGGAAATGCACCCGGTCCCCTCTTCTATTACCGGAACTCCGGAACGATATCAGCTCCGGCATGGACCAAAAATACCACTTTATTCGGCGGCGTGATAGATGTTGGCGGCGCAAGCTCGCCCTTTTTCATTGATTTTGACGCTGATGGCGATATGGATATGTTTTCCGGAAGTCAAATGGGATATACTAAATATTTCGAGAACATTGGCACGCCTCAAGGTCCCGCGTGGAAAGAAAATAATAGTTATTTTTCCGCATTGAAGCATTCCATTTACTCCGCGATGGCTGTAGGTGATGTGAATGGAGACGGTCTGCCGGACGCCATTGTGGGCGATTTTTTGGGCAAGCTTTATTACCATACCAATACCGGTTCGGGATATAGCTCTGCTGCCTCTGCGCTTGTTATCGCTGACCTGGGAGGATGGCCTGCTCCCTGTTTGATCGATATGGATCATGATGGCGATTTGGATATTGTTGCCGGAAATGAAGACGGGAATGTATTTTACTACGAGAACCAAGGCAACGCTACAACCCCCATGTGGACAAGTGTCAATGCGTATTTTGATAGTATTGATGTTGGAACGAATTGTGTTCCGGCATTGGCTGATCTGGATTTTGACGGCGATTACGATCTAACGACCGGAGATGGTTTCCGCGAAATTCAGTATTTCGAGAATCAGGACGGTAGCTGGGTAGAAGATACCACCATGTTTGAGGGTATTGCCGGTAAACAAAATGCCGCGCCCGCATTTGCGGATCTTGATGGCGACGGCGATCAGGATCTGACTCTCGGCAATTATGACGGTACTTTTCAGTATTACGAAAACACGCATGAAGTTGTTGCGATCGCACCCCGGAATATCCTCCCGGACAATTATCAACTGAGAAATTACCCGAATCCGTTTAATCCAAGTACACGCATTAGCTTTAACTTACCTTCCGCCGCGTATGTACTAATTAATATTTTTGATATTAGTGGCAAGAAGGTAAAAACACTCATTCATAAACATCTTGAAAGCGGGAATCACGAACTCAGCTTCTACGCGGACAGCGATATAGAATCGGGGATTTATATTTATCAATTGAATGTAAATCGGAAAGTTGTGGGTGCAGGGAAATTGATGTTGGTGAAATAAAGAGCCTCACAGGGAACCTCACACAACTTGTCCGGCGTAGTCATGCCCTTTTAGGCGGACGAAGACGGAAGGCGCTAAGGAAGATTAAGGCACAAAGAAGAGAAGAAGTTAGAAGACTAGGAAGCTAGGAGGTCGGGAAGCGGAAGAACAATTAAGAATTGACAATGGACAATGAAAAGATTTTAAATCGCTTGCCCGTCGTAGTCTTGACGAAGACGGGTCATCCTGTCCCCACGCCGTCATCCTGAATTTATTTCAGGATCTCCATTAGACGATATGATTGTGATAAAATTGAAGACAGCTATTTAATTTGTATCTGAAAGGCTTTTGCAATCTCTGACCTAAGTTCAATGTATTTTATAGAATTCGCGATTTTCCTTAATTTACTCAAAATAATCTGGTTCTGACTTCCGCCATAGCTTTCCAATGCCTTTGTGGGTACAACATAAAATTCCCATTGCTCAAGTTTTAATGGATCTATTGTATCCTGATTTTTATGCTTCAACAAACAAAACACATATACATCTGCATGGCGTTTGGCTTCATTTTGATAAAGTAGTGTTTGGGGATCCAAAAAGTGTGTTGGTTTGATTGAAAATGATATTTTTGAGTAATCTTTTTGTTTCCAACTTTGAATATATGCTGATGATTTAACCTCAATCTTAATTCCATCTTTGCTAGTCAAATCATAAGCATCCCATTCAATACGGACATCCTTTGGATCAAGACCAATGGCCGTTCCAACGATAAATTCCGCAAGTATGCCACGCGTAGCATTACTGAGAATATCCGACATATTCCAACGCCAAAAATCCTGCAAATTATATTTTGTTTTCTTATCGTTAAATGTCAAAGGTTCTTTGCCTGATTTGCGTAAAGGATGTATTAATTCGAGATTTGCGGGGATTTTATTTTTCATTTTGATCTTTATT
>JAUXEL010000166.1 GCA_030620575.1 Fidelibacterota bacterium | reverse complement strand
GCACTCCGCTACCCGGGAAATATTGTTTCATCATTTCTGCGGGATATTGAAAAAGAACATTCATGGGGTTGGGAACATTTCCATTTCTCTGTAAAAAATGAGATCGCATGATGCCAAGTATGTTCCCTGTCATCCCATCGGTTCCAAGCAGGTACTTGGGAATTTTTTTCATGTTCATTTGCCCAACATTATTATTGGCGTTTGATTCCGGATTTGAAATAATTTTTGGCTGAATTTCATTCAGTAAATTATAATCGGTTTCCGATAAATGAATACAATGTGCCAGCAATGCATCGGAAGATAGAAGTCCGAATTCGTTTAGCCGGTGCACCGGACCCTCGTAACCTTGATCCAAACAAAACTGATAATCGGCAATATCTTCTCCGCAATGAATGTGAATGGGCATGTCCGTTGGTTTTGCTTTTGCAATTATTCCCATGGTTTTTTCGCTTAGGGTAAAGTTTGCGTGTAGCCCCAATAGCCCCTGTGTGCGTGAATTGCCGCGATTTTCCGTCCAAAAATCGATGTTTTCGTCTATTTGTGATTGCAGGAATCCTTCGCCCATTCTGTCTGAAATTTCATAACAAAGCAAACCCTTGACACCAATTTCCCCGAAAGCTTTTTTGATAATGTTCAGGCTTCCGGGTATGGATTTCATAGAAGCATGATGGTCAATAATTGTCGTAACACCATAGCGAACCGATTGCATGAGTCCGTTCATGGCTGAATAATATATCGATTCTTTATCCAGCGTTTTATCAAGATGCCACCATAAATTCTTCAATATTTGGGTAAAATTATTCGTGGGACCAATCGGTGCAAGACCGATTGCCAAAGCAGAATATAAATGATGATGCGGGTTTAAAAGTCCGGGCAACACAAGACGTCCGCCAAGATCGATCTTTGTGATCTGATCGCTTGAGGATTCTGCAGATCTTCCAATTCTCCGGATTTTATTGTCCTTGATCTCTATTTCACAATTTTCATAAAGAAAAGAATGTCCGTCTGTTACAACCCCGTTTATTAATATGTAATGATTCATCATATAGTTATTTCTCCGTAAAGTATGCGCTTTTAACGGGCGCTAATATCAAAATGGGGTTTAATGAATTGACCGTATCCGGGTTTGACATGAATGCCGGAATTACTGTCAAATACAATTTCGCCACGTAGTATGGTTTTTTCAATTTTCCCCTGAAAAATCATGTTTTCAAAAGGCGTGATCTTCCCTTTTGATAAAAAGGTTTTACCTTTTACCTGCCATTCTTCATTGGGATTGACAAAAATAAAGTCAGCATCTTTGTTGATCTCTATTGAACCTTTTCTATCAAAAAATCCATATTTTTGGGCTGCATTTTCTGACGTAATTTTTAGAAAACGAGATAAGGGAAACTGTCTTTTCCGCAGACCTTCTGAATACAGATAAGGAAAAAGGGTTCCGGTTCCGGGAATCCCGGAATAATCGTCCCAGGCTGAACCGGTGTTTTTTTGATCAGCTCCGGCGGAAGCATGATCTGAAGCTGCAAAATCTAAAACTCCCTTAGTTAGGCATTCCCATAATATTTCTGAATTTCCCTCGCTTTTTACGACGGGTGTTGTTTTCAATGCGCCGCCCAATCTTTCAAGATCTTTATTGTTGAATGCCAGATAATGCGGTGCGGTTTCTCCGCTGATATTGGACTCATTTGCTAATAATTTTGCCGCTTCTCCTGATCCGACATGAACAATATGGAGCTGAGCGCCTGTTGCCCGGACAGCCGCAATAGCTTTTATGACCGCAAAAACCTCGGCTTCTTCGGGGCGTGATCGAAAGAAGTTAAGCCAGTCTTTTCCTAAGGCTTTTTGAGTTTTGGTCAATCCATTGACAATACCGGGATCTTCGGCGTGTAGCAGTACCGGCCTCTGTAGTTTTCTTGCTTCACTTAAAACTTTCATTAGCTGATCAGGGCTCAAACTGCGGAAAGAATCCATGCCGGATATAAAATAGGTTTTGAAGCCCATAATATATGCTGCAAGTTCAGCCATGTTCTTTTGATAATCGGCACCCATAACCTGTCCGGAAACTCCCCCGAAAAATCCAAAATCCACGACAGCTTTGTTCTTGACGGTATCTAATTTTGTCCGGAAATTTTCTAAATTTGTGACGGGCGGGACGGAAGTACAGGGCATATCAATGATCGTGGTAACGCCGCCGGAAGCTGCGGCACAAGTTCCGTGATAAAAATCTTCTTTATCGGTGAATCCGGGTTCATTAAAATGAACATGCGGATCAATAGCGCCGGGGAATATTTGCATTCCGCTTGCATCTAATATTTCTGAACCTTGTAAATTTTCACCTATAGAGACAATTTTCCCTTGATCTATCTCTATATCAAGGGAAACAAATTCATTGCGATCAGGCAATGCGATTTTACTATTTTTGATTATCATTTTTTTTCAGCAGATTTCATGCCCTCAAATACTTTTTCCGATGTAAAGGGTGCTTCATACATGCGCACTCCAATAGCATCATATATTGCATTCGCTATCGCCGGCATGGGTCCGTTGATTCCGATTTCTCCAACAGATTTTGCGCCAAATGGACCTGATTTCTCATGAGATTCAACAATAAAGGTTTTTATTTCCGGTATATCGGCAGCTGTAGGGATTTTATAATTTTTAAAACTTTTATTGAGAAGATTGCCCTTTTTAGAAAAAATATATTCTTCGGTAAGCGCATAGGAAATTCCATTGACTGCCGCACCTTCGATCTGTCCTTCTGCCAATTGTGGATTGATAGCTTGGCCGCAATCTACGGCAGATACAAATTTCAGAATTTTAATATCTCCGGTTTTTGTATCTACTTCTATTTCTGCCGCTTGGGCAATAAAGGGCGGGGGTGATTGTTCCACAACTTCTGAGGCAGATGCCTGGATCTGAAATTGGTTATTTGTATAAAAGGCATAATTGCAAATATCTGAATATGTTACAGATTTATTTTGTTTTTTATCGATAACTTTAGCGGACTTGATTTTTAGGTCATTAATTAATGATCCCATGATCTCGGCGGCAACTTGCAGAATCTGATCTTTAATTTTAAGCGCACATTTTTTAACTGCGCGTCCTGACAGATAGGTTGTTGAGGAGGCATACGCGCCGACATCAAAGGGCGTTCTGTCTGTATCGGAAGAAAACACGATTATTTTATCTAATTTCACATCCAATACTTCTGCAGCTATTTGTGCGAGTATCGTATCTGAGCCGGTACCAATATCGGTAGCTCCGACATTTAAATTAAACGAAGCATCCTCATTCATTTTCATATATGCGGCGCCCATATC
>JAUXEL010000126.1 GCA_030620575.1 Fidelibacterota bacterium | reverse complement strand
TGCTTTTATGTCAGAATCCACAGGATGGAAAGGCTTGTGGAACCTGTTCCGCTTGTCTTAAAATGCTTCACTTGAATCATCCGAATTTTCATTTCGTACATGCCACGCCCCGTGGAAAAAATCCTTCAGATAATGATCCCTACCGTGGACTCGATGAAGTTGATTACACGATGATCCGCGAGGAGCGTGAGAAGCTGACAGGAAACCCTTATGCCGGCATACATATCCCGGGTGCCAATCAAATCCTTATCAGCTCTATTCGCCATCTAAAGAAAGAACTGGCAATGAAGCCTGCCGAAAGCGGTCGTCAGATCGTTTTTATATATCGGGCGGAACTTGCCGGTATTGCATCTTTTAATTCGTTATTAAAAATTCTGGAGGAACCGCCTTCCAAAACAAGCTTTATTTTAACTACTACCGCACTGGAATTAATTCCAATGACTATCCGTTCGCGTTGTCAAATTGTTAAATTCAACCATGTTCCTGACACTCAAATCGTTAACTATTTAACATCCACAGGTCAGGATGATTCAAATGCTCAACGTATTGCAGGTCTTTGCGGCGGGAATATCAAATATGCAAAAACCTTAGTGGATGCGGATTTTTCAGAAGTTGATTCTGATATATTGAATTTTTGGCGCATTATGATGGCATCTAAAATTGAAAACCGCTGGGTTACAACTGAGGATATAGCTCAGTTGATCGAGACATATACCGCAATGGCAAAAACGGATCCTGCGACGTTCCGGAATAATATGCGATTTATGATCTTCTGGTTGCGCGATGCACAGTTACTTGCTGCATCTCCTGATGCAAAACACCTTCTTATTAACACCCATTTGATTAATGAATTAACAGGCTTTATAACTTTTTATCCGGCTTTTCCGTATTTTGAGATAATCCGTCTTATTGAGGAAACCCTGCGTGATGCAGGTCGGAATATGTATGTGCCGGCTTTGATGGCGAACCTGTTTATAGAATTGAGAACTACACTGTTAGAAACCCGAAAAAAGAGATAATATGCGATTAAATAAATTTTTGGCACATTGCGGTGTGGATTCACGACGAAAATGTGATGAACTCATTTTTGAGGGGCGCGTACAAATTGACGGCGAAACATTTACCAATCCCGGCGCTCAATTTGATGAGCTGCATTCAGAGGTGCGCGTTGACGGCGAAATTGTTAAATTGAAGTCAGTGTTTACATACATTAAAATGCATAAACCTCAGGGGTTTGTGACCAGCAGGAAAGACCCCCACAATCCTCTGACTGTCATGGACCTGCTACCAAAGGTCATGCACGTTATGCCGGTCGGCCGCTTGGATAAAGATACTACCGGCATTTTATTATTTACTGACGATGGTGATCTGAATTACAGCCTCACCCATCCAAAACATGGTGTAAAAAAGGAGTATGAGGTACTCTTGCATCGTGCGCCTGAAGGATTCCCTGAAAAGGAATTGCAACAGGGTATCGTTCTTGAAGATAACGGAGATAAGGTTCGGGGAATCGCAGAAGTTCTGAACCGCAAACGCACCCATTACCGGGTGACACTTACTGAAGGAAAAAAGCGGGAAGTTAAACGTATTTTCCGGCATTATAACACGCGGGTATACCGTCTTCACCGTAATACTTTTGCGGGTTTATCTGTCAACGAACTTCCTCCGGGAAAATGGAGAAAACTTACTCCACAGGAAATAACACAGCTGAAAAAAACAGCCGGTACAAGTTGATAATTAAGAGTCGAATTGTACGGTTTTTGAGGGCTGATTTTTATTGTCTCATCAAATATTTAGGATCTCAAATCAAGTTCGGGATGACGATTTTATTTTCTTTCTTTTTAGTTTTGGTTTAATGGTAATTTCTGAGGCTATTTACCCAAAAAATGATCAGTTAATTTAATTTCCATTTCATCTTTTATACCGGGGTTAAAACCCCTTTTTTTGAACTATTCATCCCCGCCTTGGAAGGCGGGGTTATTCACTGAATAGCCACGGCTTTTAAGCCGTGGATTAATTTCATCAAACAAACATTTGGGTTTTAACCCTAAAATTACTAGAAATCAACTAAACGAATTACGATTTACGGTTTACGGTTTACGATTCACGATTCACGATCTTATACCAATCCTGCCAGAGAGAGCATAGTCATTACTGAGTCGCGATAATTATCACCCGGCTTTACAAGAACAGTGTAAAAAGAATTTAATTGCTTATTTTCCAGACCGATAGTCAATTTTTTCCCTCGTGTTCCGGTAATATATGCTGTCAGCGGAGAGGGTTGGGGAGATAAATCAATAGCAATATCAAAATATTTGGGGATATTATTCACTATTTCTTCGTGGATAGGAAAAGGATTTGAGGGTAGCTGAGGATAAATCTCTGTTTTTCCATGATGTTCTGCCTGCAATTCAAGTTCACGGCTCAGAACCAGCAAGATTTGAAGCTGCGGCTGGTGAATTTCCTGAATACACGCTCTGGCTTCATAAAAATATTTATGATCTGAGGGCATGCAGATACAAATTTTCTTTATATCTTCCAGTTGATGGTTCATATTTACCGGTTGGGAGAAATATAAAATTTGCCTTTTTCTCCGCAATCGGTGAATCCATGCTTTACGTCGAATCTGCTGTAAAAACATTATAAAATATACCTGCTTAAATCATCATCCATTACAATTGATTCAAGAGATTCCCGGACATGCTTTTCTGTAATAATGATTTTTTTCTTGCCATTTGGCGCATTAAACATAATATCATCCAAAATCCGTGTCATAATTGTATGTAATCGCCGGGCTCCGATATTTTCTGTTTTGTCGTTGACCTCTGTGGCTTTTATTGCAATTTCATGTATTGCATCCGGTTCAAAAATAAGCTCAACGTCTTCTGATTTAAGTAGCGCCTGATATTGCTTGATCAGGGCATTTTGCGGATGTGTTAAAATATTGACAAAATCTTCTGTTGTAAGGCTGTCAAGTTCTACCCGGATTGGAAATCGGCCTTGCATTTCCGGAATTAAATCAGATGGTTTACTGGAATGAAATGCACCCGAAGCAATAAATAATATATGGTCTGTCTTAATAAATCCATAACGTGTTTTAACAGTGCTGCCTTCCACG
The DNA here is from genome assembly GCA_030620575.1 of Fidelibacterota bacterium. Lineage (GTDB taxonomy): Bacteria > Fidelibacterota > Fidelibacteria > Fidelibacterales > Fidelibacteraceae > M50B103. Next base: position 1,827 of record JAUXEL010000126.1, on the reverse strand, counting down.
ATCGGTAAAAGATCCCGCTGTACACCCTGCCGACTGACATCCGCACCTTTGTTTTCGCTGTTAATTGCAATTTTATCAAATTCATCTATAAAAACGATTCCATGGTGTTGTACCCGGTCAGCAGCTTCATCAATGATCTTGCTGCGATCTATTAATTTTTGAGATTCCTCTTCATTTAAAATTTTACGGGCATCCGGAACTTTCATTTTTTTCTTTTGGGATTTTTTCTTTCCCAGCAGTGAACTCATTGCTTCATTGATAAATTCACCCGGGTTATCCATCATATCCGAGCCCATACTGTCATCCGTAGGACCTAAAATTGATATTCCGGCAATGCTGGGCTTTTTAACCGGAGCATCGATTTCCACATAGCGGTCATCAAATTTGCCTTCTTCATACATAACACGCAAGCGATCGCGTGTTTTATCAATTCGTTCATGTTCCTCTTCGTCTATCTTATCGTTTGACTCCACGGGAAATAATAAATCCATTATACGTGCATCGGCTAAATCTTCTGCACGTTGTTTTATCAATTCTTTATGTTCTTTTTCTACCATATCGACCGCCATATATGTTAAATCGCGTATAATAGATTCAACATCGCGGCCTACATAACCGACTTCAGTAAATTTCGTGGCTTCTACTTTTATAAAAGGTGATTGCGCCAGAGTAGCAAGGCGGCGGGCGATTTCGGTTTTCCCGACACCTGTGGGACCAATCATAATAATATTATTTTGAGTGATCTCGTTACGTATAGATTTATCGGCCTGTTGTCGGCGCCAACGATTGCGCAAAGCAATTGCTACAGAGCGCTTCGCTTTATCCTGTCCGATAACATAACGGTCCAGTTCCTGAACAATTTCTTTTGGTGTTAATGAATTCATTCGTCAAGCTCCAATACAGTAATATTCTGGTTTGTATAAATGCAAATTGATCCGGCAATTTGTAAACTTTTTTCTGCAATTTCCGCAGCACTTAGATCTGTATTCTGTATTAAGCCACGTGCTGCTGCCAGAGCATAGGGACCGCCGGACCCGATAGCATACAAATGGTCATCCGAATCAATGACATCGCCTGATCCACTTAAAATATAGCCCTTTTCATTGTCCATAACGATCAGCAGAGCTTCCAGCTTCTGTAAATACTTGTCCCGGCGCCATTCTTTGGTCATTTCAACGGCAGCGCGGGTTAGGTCTCCTTTATATTCTTTAATTTTATTTTCAAATTTTTCAAAAAGAGTAAAGGCATCCGCGCTCGTACCGGCAAACCCGGCTAAAAGTTTATTATTGTATAATTTCCGTACCTTCACGGTTTTGGCTTTCATTACGGTATTTCCTAGAGTTACCTGCCCGTCACCGGCAATGGCGGCTTTTCCGTTGCGATGTACTCCAAGAATGGTTGTACTTAGAATTTTTTCCATTTGTTTTCCTTTTTATATCTTCCGCCGCTTGCCCGAGCTTGGAATTCCAAGTTTTTCGCGATATTTCGCAACTGTCCGTCGTGCAATATGATAACCTTTTTTTGTGAGAATGACTCGCAATTGTTCATCGTTAAGCGGCTGAATTTTATTTTCTTTATTTATAATGTTCTGTAGGTCTTGCCTCAAATCCCGGATAGAAATACTGGCACCGTCATTGCGACCGGCTTTTTCACTGAAAAAATATTTCAATTCATACATTCCGGATGGGGTTTGCATGTATTTTCCATTGACAACGCGAGAGACTGTTGAAATATCTAATTTTGTATCTTCGGCCACGTCTTTCATAACCAATGGAACGGGATAATTCCGTCTGTCCATTAAAAATTCATGTTGGTGCTGCACAATGG
>JAUXEL010000179.1 GCA_030620575.1 Fidelibacterota bacterium | reverse complement strand
GGGATCTATCCGGTATCCGTAATTTGAACTAATGTAATAGCTGTCAGCATTCAATGGGGTAATGGCCGGTACATATTCCAGCTGCTTTTTATATTTTTGAATATCCACATAGAGATTTTTGTAATTTTCTAATTCAACAGAAACTTTCGTACTGAGAAACTGGATACTTGCATCCAGTTCTTCAATTTCATTTTTTGCGGTATTGGGATTAGCCATTTGCACCCGTCCACCCATACCTAAATTCTCGATATTCAAATCGTGTTCGGGCAGATCAGCATAGAGCCGGATAGTATTATTTAAATTAACCATCGAGTCCAAATATGCTTGGGTAATGATCAGTTCTTCGCGAAGTTCATTTACCGTTTTTAATACCGTTTTATTTCTGATAGTATTCCCGGAATATTGATGCCGGGAAAAGAATTTATATCCAATAAAAGCACTGCCGGCAACAACGGAAAGAAGTAAAAATGCCGAACATACCATAAGAAAAATAGTCGATACACGAGAAAACGAGATTTCTCTCGAATCTTTACCCGGAAGGTAAATTAAAATATGTTGTTTTCTCTTACCCATCAGTAAATAATAATGTTGTTTCAATTGTATTGCAAGCTAAATTTAACGAAATAGTTTTCTGTGCATTTACTGATGCAATAAATAAACGCTCTCCGTATAATGTATTTCCATCATCTCATCCCTTGTTTTTTGCGGGTATTTTCAATAAACTATTACGATGATAACAGAAATAATATTTGCAACTATTGGATTAATATTATCGGCGTATTTTAGCGGCTCGGAAATTGCGGTTATTACGGCAAATCCCCTGCAACTTCAGATATGGAAAACCCAAAATAAACATCTATCCATCTCTGCGTTACGCATGTATGAAAACCGTCAGCATTATTTAACGGTAATTTTGGTCGGAAATACCCTCGCAAATATTTTGACGACTACTTTCGCGACAATTATTTTTACCGCTAACGGATTATTCACCTGGTGGCAGATCATCTTGCTGGTTTCAGCAATTATATTAATATTTGGAGAGGTTATTCCCAAATCCCTTATTCGTTATCGACCCAATACCTACCTGTTGTTCTCCGCTGCGGTTATTAAAGTTTTAGGTGTTTTTATTCGTCCTGTCGCCCGGGTTTTTGAAAAAATGACTTCCGGATTGTTAGCGCTGTTTAATAGTGATCAGACCCCTATGAATATTATGATCCATCGGGAAGAAATCGAGCAAAGCATCTATGACAGCTATGACAGGGGCGTATTGAATGATGATAAGAAAAAATATCTCGATAATGTATTTGATTTTTCCGATACCACAGCCAGCGAAATTATTACTCCCCGAACCGATATAATCGCACTTCCTGAAGACAGTGATTTGAAGAAACTTAAAAGTAGCTTCATTCAATCCGGATTTTCAAAAATTATTATTTTTAGGGAAAATATTGATTTTATTATCGGATATATCTCTTTACGTGATATTTTAAACGACGTTAAGAATATTAAAGACATTATTCGGCCCATAAAATTTTATCCGGAAAGTAAAAGCATTATTGAACTGTTAAAAGAATTCCAGCGTACTAAAATAAGCATCGCGGTTATTGTAGATGAATTCGGCGGCACTTCCGGATTAATAACTATGGAAGATATTGTTGAAGAAATATTTGGGGAATTTGATGACGAATATGATGTCACCGATTCCCATGTTCGCCGGTATCCAAACGGGGATTTACTGATGGGCGGTCGTACTGAAATTGATCTCTTAAATGATGAGTATCATATAAATTTGCCTGAAGGGGAATATGAAACCATCTCGGGATATTTGCTTGATTATCTAAGCCGTTTTCCTCAGGCCGGAGAAGTGATCACTATAAAACAATATGAATATACCATATTGAAAGCAAGCCCTAAAAGTATTGATTATATTAAACTGAAACAGGCACCCGCCGGGGAATAGGATGAAACAGCTTGACCGGCACATGCTTCAAGAATATTTACGGATTTTTCTGTTTATCATGCTGACGTTTATTTGTATTTTTTTATTGGTTGACCTGGTTCAGAAAATTGCACAATTTCTGGATAATAATCTTACCTTTGCGGAGGTAGCGCATTATTACCGGTTGATGATCCCTTGGATGTTGCATTGGTGTTTTCCTGTATCTGCGCTGCTTGCCGTGGTCTTCTTTTTTGGGCAGACCAATAAATTTAATGAACTAACCGCAATGAAAGCCGGTGGATTAAGTTTATATCGTCTGGCTTTCCCTTTTCTTGTATTTGGCCTTCTGCTTAGTGTTTTTTCCTTTTTCTTTGAAGATGTTATTGTAGTACCTGCCCAGCAGGAAGTAACGGAATTCATGGAAAATAATATGAAGCTGACAAGGAAAAGCAACAAACAGAAAATTCATCGGCAGATATATTTTCAACTTCCTGACCATCATATTTTTACTATCCGGCGTTATGATATTAAAACAAGCCGCGGTCGTAATGCAGGTTTGCATCGTATTATTGACGGAAAGATCACAGAACGTATGGATGCTCAACATGTTCGCTGGATAGAGAAAGATGAAACATGGATGCTCTTGAATGTGCAGCAACGCATTTTTAGCGAAGATGATGAACTTTTTACAAAACATGATACTGTGATCTTGTCATTGGATGTAACCCCCCGCGAGCTACGGCAAAAAAGCGTACGTCCGGAGGATATGACCTTTAGGCAATTGTCTGGATTTATTGATCGTTCCAAACAGTTGGGAATGGAAACGGCCCGCTGGGAATCGAATTTATATTTTCGCACGGCTATGAATTTCTCCTGTTTTATTGTAATTCTCATTGGGATTCCACTGGTTACTTTTCAGCGCCGTTCAAGCGGATATGGTGGCGGAGTTGCAGCCGGTCTCCTTTTATTATTTGGATTCTATGTGCTGCTCACATTTGGAAAAGTACTTGGTATTGCGGGGGAAGTGCCGCCATTCTGGGCGGTATGGATACCGAATATTT
>JAUXEL010000035.1 GCA_030620575.1 Fidelibacterota bacterium | reverse complement strand
CGTCGGGTTGCGGAATAGCGGGAGGTTGATTCAGCAATTGGGTCGCAGGAGAATATCCATTGTCGATAACAGAAGTATAAACAAAGGGTTTGAATGTGGAGCCCGGCTGCCGTTTAGCCTGTACTGCCCGGTTAAATTTGCTTTCTTCAAAGTTCCGTCCGCCAATCATGACACGAATTGCGCCCGTTGCCGGATCAATCGAAAAAATACTGGCCTGTACGATTTTAGGTTTAAGCGGCAAAGCGGAAAGCAGTGAATCCATGACCATGCTGGTAGAATCAACGACAATGGTATACCACATTTGAGAATCAAATGTAATGGAATCACGGCGCAGTGAATCGGTTAAGAAAAAACGATAAAGTGAAGTATCCTGATACAGGGTGTCATACACAAATGGCTGGTAGACATCTTTTTTTATCAGCATGCGTTCATCGTCCGGAAGCAGGAAGGATATAAGATAAGAATAATCCAGTGAATCATAGCTCATACTCGGAACGATTTGGCGTAAATCCGAATGCATGGGGGAGAGTGTAAGGGCGGTATCCTGGGCGAATGTAAAAGAATCAGACGACCGGGAAGAAGTATCAGGGAAATCCGAAAAGAAGTTATACATGATAGGAAGATCTGATGCGGGTGGTTTTTCCTCATTCGGCTTGATAGATATTATCATGTAATCTGAAAAATACCGTAGAGGTATCCGTTGATAGGGAAAATACTGCTTGTATATTTTAAGTAAAAATTCCGGATTGCTCAATAAACTTTTATCCAGCACCTTCTGTTGTTCGACCAATTGATTTTTGACAGATTCATGGGCGATATCCTGCATCTGATGATTCAGTGTGGTAAAAATTTGCAGGCCGTCCCGGTAATAATCAATACCCTGTGTACGGCAAAATTGTGCAACTTCCTGGCGAACATACTCAGTAAAATATGGTGCTAAACTTTTGTTTTCAATATAATTAACAGATGTTTCAGACGATAGTCCGTCCATAAACTGCTGCTGGGTGATCGTATTATTTCGGACCATATTGCGTAAAACCAAATTACGTCTGCGAATAGCCCGGTCATGATAAAACCGCGGTGAAAAGCGGCTGGGTGCAGGCAGGATGCCGATCAGCATTGCAGATTCGTCCAGTGTTAGATCATGTACATCTTTAGAAAAATAATAATCGGCTGCTGCTTGAATTCCATAGCATCCGTGTCCCATAAATGAGGAGTTAAGATACATTTCCAGAATTTCTGTTTTAGAGTAGGTGCGTTCAATTAAAATGGCAACGATCAATTCCTGCACCTTACGTTTAATGGTTTCCTGACGGTTTAAGTGCAGTGTGCGTGCCAGCTGTTGAGTGAGAGTAGAGGCACCCTGCGCACCGAATCCCTGAGTAATATTAACCCATACGGCTTTTGCAAAACGGCGCATATCCATTCCCCAGTGGGAATAAAACTGTTTATCTTCTGTTGATAAAATAGCGTCTTTAACATAATCGGGAATGGAATCTAAGGGCACCAAGGTTCGGTTTTTTATACCGAATTCTGTCAAAACTTTTCCATCTGAAGAGTAGACTGTCGAAACAACGTCCGGCTCGAAACGCTCTAAATCTTCTAAATTTGGTAAATCCTGAGATACATAGATCAACAGACCGCCAATAATGAGTCCGCTGACCAAAAAGATCCAAATACCTATCCAGAAAGATTTTTTAATAATACGCCACATTAAGATAAAATTACCAATAACTTTGCCTTTTTCAAAATGCTAAAATATGAAAATGGAAGGATTTTATGAACAACTACTTTAATACAAGGTTTTTTCATGAAAATTCACAGCATATTGTTGTAAATGCTTGCAATTATTAATTGTTCATCAAAAAAAAATAATGTAAATTTACAAGTTTACATTGTAGGAGGAAATATGCATCGAATCGCTATCTATCCCGGGACATTTGATCCAATTACAAATGGACATCTGGACATTATCAAGCGCGCGGTAAAAATATTTGATACCGTTATTGTCGCTGTGGCCAATAACATAGAGAAAATCCCTTTATTTTCCATTGAGGAACGTGTTGCGATGATACAAAAATCTGTCCGGGATATTTCGCATGTTGAGGTTGATTCTTTTAATTCGCTTATCGTTGATTATTGTCATCAAAAAGGTGCAATAGCTATGATTCGCGGGTTGCGGGCAATTTCCGATTTTGAATATGAATTTCAGATGGCCCTGATAAACCGTAAGATAGGGAAAGATGTTGAATCCGTTTTTCTAATGCCAAAAGAAAAATATACCTATCTTAGTTCATCCTTAATAAAAGAAATTGCAGCACTCGGAGGAGATATTTCCTCTTTTGTGCCGGATGTGGTAAAAAATAAATTAAAAGAAAAATATTCTAAATAAAAGGAAGTTGAATGACCCCATTAGAGTGTTTACGCGAACGAGCGATCAATGATACCGATGTTCATGTTGTTTTACCGGAAGGCAGAGATCCCCGGGTTTGTAAAGCGGCAGTTGAAATTGCAAAGCAAAATATTGCCCGTGTAACTATCCTGAGCAAGGAAGAAGAGCTCGTCGCCGCTGCCGGTGAAGCAGGTGTTTTTCTGGACGGTATTACAATCGTTGATCCGGAACATGACACTGCTTTTGAAAACTATATTACTGAATATGTTGAGATTCGAAAAAAGAAGGGAATGACACCTGATCACGCACGTGAAATTATGCGGGATCCAACATTTTTTGCTGCTATGATGCTACGCAAGGATCGTGCAGATATCTGTATCAGCGGTGCTCTGAATCTGACAGCTCATGTGCTGCGGGCCGGACTGCAGATCATTCGCACAGCTCCCGGGGTATCGGTAATGTCCAGCGACATACTTATGTTCTCTCCTGATAAACGTCCGCCGTTATCCTTTGCGGATTGTGCGGTTAATCCAAATCCTGATGCCGAACAGCTGGCAGAGATCGCATATAGTACGGCACAGACTCACAAATCTATTTTTAACGAAGAACCTCATGTTGCTTTGCTTTCATTTTCAACTATGGGATCTGCCTGCCATGAATTAGTAGATAAAGTAAGAGAAGCATATAAGATTGCGCATAAAGCCCATCCGGAGTTAATTATTGACGGTGAAATGCAGGCCGATGCGGCTATTGTTGAGACAGTAGGGAAGAGTAAAGCACCTGACAGTCTGGTAGCCGGAAAGGCTAATGTTTTGATATTCCCTGATTTAAATGCCGGAAACATTGGATATAAGCTGGTGCAACGCTTTGCAGGATATAATGCGGTTGGTCCTATCCTTCAGGGCTTAAGAAAACCCATTCATGATTTATCCCGGGGATGTTCTATTGAGGATATTATCAATTTAACGGCTCTAGCGGCATTACAGGCAAAAAAATAATTGGAGCGATAATGCCGAATTATGAATATAAATGCAAAAATTGCAATAAACAGATCACACATTTTCAAAACATTTCAGATGATTCTCTGACTATCTGTCCTTTCTGTGGTGGAGAATTGGTACGTTTGCTTTCAGGCGGTGGAGGTGTGATATACAAGGGCTCCGGATTTTATGTAAATGATTACAATACAGAAAAGAAAAAACAGATACAGAAAGAAAAGACCTCTGCTACATCCTGATTTGGCAGTAATTCTTCGGGATAGATATTATGAAATTCGTTGATTTAACACAAATTGAGGTCAATGCCGGAAACGGTGGAAACGGCTGCGTCAGTTTTCATCGGGAGAAATTCATTCCGAAAGGAGGACCGGACGGTGGAGATGGCGGGAATGGCGGTAGTGTGATATTTAAAGCTAACGCACAATTGCATACCCTGCAGGATATTCGCTATCATCGGAAATATAAAGCACAAAACGGCCGGCCGGGCGAGGGAAATAACCGCTCAGGAAAAAAAGGCGAAGATATTATTATCAAGATACCTGTCGGAACTCTGATAAAAGATTTAGATAAAGATATTATTTTGGCGGATATGTTAGAAGACGGTCAGATATTTATTGCGGCAAAAGGCGGAAACGGCGGCTGGGGAAACCAGCATTTTGCAACATCTACAAATAAAATTCCCCGATTTGCGAAACCGGGATTAGCGGGCGGATTTGTTAGCCTTGAATTGGAATTGAAAATATTAGCTGATGTGGGACTGGTCGGATTCCCGAACGCGGGTAAAAGTACCTTGCTATCCGTAATTAGCGCCGCGCGTCCAAAAATTGCGGACTATCCTTTTACCACATTGGTTCCGAACTTGGGAATCGTACGTTACGGTGACTATAAATCCTTTGTTATGGCCGACATTCCGGGTCTGATCGAAGGAGCACATTTGGGAAAAGGTCTGGGAGATCAATTCCTACGGCATATTGAGCGCACAAAGATATTATTATTTATGATTGATGTAAATGAAGAGGATATTCCGGAAACCTTCCATACCCTTCTTCAGGAACTGACAAAGTTTAATAAAGAATTAGAGCATAAACCGCGCCTTGTGTGTATTACCAAAATGGATACTGTGAATACGGAAAATTATGAACCGGATTTCACGCTGGACGAAAAGATCATATATATTTCATCGGTTACCCGGTATCATATTGAGGAATTGATCTATAAAGTTGCGGGATATTTGAAGTAGCATAAGAAGACCTCACTCAAAGACACAAAGGAACAAAGAAAACTACTAAGAGAATTTAAAAGGTTTTGAAAACCCGAGAAGTACTTTGTGCCTTAGTGCACTTCGTGTTCTTTGTGTGAGGAAGATTAGGGGACGAAATGAACGAAAACAATATCGCTGAAATTATAGTTGATTGTGCCTATCATATTCATGTTAAAACCGGTCCCGGTTTATTTGAATCAGTATATGAGCTTATTTTAGCAGAACATTTGAGATCACGGGGGCTTTCAGTTAAGCGTCAATATCCTATAAGTATAAATTTTGAAGATTTAAAATTTGAAAAAGCATTTATTGCTGATATGATTGTTGAAAATAAAGTTATCATTGAGCTGAAATCAAAAGAAAGTTTGAATGCTACAGATAAAAAGCAATTATTGACCTATCTCAAATTAACAGATCTTAAACTGGGGTTACTGATAAATTTTGGTGAATATCGTATAAAAGATGGTATTAAACGTGTCATTAATGGCACAATATAAATTCCAAGTACATAAAGTTACAAGAAGCATAAAGCTTTATAATTCTTCGTGTCTTTTTAAACTTTGTGTTCTTTGTGTGAGGTAAAAAGGGGAACGAAATGAAAACAGCAAGCCTGGCATTGATGTGCATTGAAGGCGTGGGGCCAAGAATGTATAAAAATTTATTGGCTGCTTTTGGAACAGCATCAGCCGTATTTCAACAGGACAAAAAAACGCTTTTAAATGCTCCCGGAGTTACCCGGGGAATCGCCAATTCCATTGCCGGAAAAACCTACGAGGAAGAGCTTGACCATCAGCTGGAATGGATGGAAAAAAATGCAGCGAATTATGTTTCGCTGCCGGATGCGGCATATCCGGAAATATTACGGCATATCTATGATGCACCGCCCGTATTGATGTATATGGGTGCATTTGAAAAGGAAGATGATATTGCCTTTGCGGTTGTAGGCATGCGCTATCCCGATGATTACGGCAAGCAGATGTGCTATAAGATAGCCAAAGGAATCGCTGAGAAAGGAATTTGTATTGTAAGCGGTATGGCAAAAGGGATTGACGCTATTTCGCATCAGGCAGCACTGGATACAGGCGCACGGACGATCGCGGTATTGGGAACATCACTTGATACGGTCTATCCGGCTGAAAACCGGCATTTATTCAATAAGATCAAGGAAAAGGGAGTTGTCTGCTCCGAGACGCTGATCGGACAAAAACAAGTGCCCGCGAATTTTATCAGACGGAATCGCATTATCAGTGGATTAAGCAGGGGAGTGGTGGTCGCACAGGCAGGAACAAAAAGCGGATCACTGGTCACGGCATTGAGTGCCAACGAACAGAACCGTGATGTCTTTGCCGTTCCCGGCAACGCTCTAAAAGGTCGGCACACCGGTTGTCACCGTCTGATCCGGCTCGGCGCCAAAATTGTTGAAAATGCGGACGATGTATTGAACGAATATCCCTTTCTCAAAGAACGGCTATCCGCTCAGACCAACTGGATCCTTGATGCCTCCGCAAAGCAGGATATGAACGAACAAGAACGCAGTATTATAGCTTTGCTGGACAAAGAAGGAGTACATATCGATATCCTCCTGAAAAATAGCAACGTAGCGCGTTCTGAGCTAATGACAGCATTATTAAATCTTGAGATCAAGGGCTATATTACGGTCAAACCCGGGAACTATTATATAAGGAATATTTGAAAAATAAGATTAAAGATAAAAGTATAAAGGTCAAAGTAGAAGATTCAAGAACCAAGTAAGGAGTAGAGAGTGGGGAGTAGAGATCTGTTATCTTGAGCCCTTCTACGCTGAAGCTACGAAGGGCAGGTCTTCATATCACAATATTTTTCTAAATGAATGAACAATTAGACCAACAATTAATAAAATATTTAATTGTCAATTGTCCATTCTCAATTGTCAATTAATTTAAAGTGCGTCGCCATCATTTCGAAATCATCTCTTAGATCGTATTCCGGCCAGCATGATCTGTGCGCATCCCGGAAATGCTCTGCAGAGCAACAATTTTCCTCTTTCCATAACTTATCGGGAAAATTCCCGAAGGGGGTCTTATACACCTCGGTGATCTCGATCTTACAACGGAGTTTTTCTCTCAGGTCATAGACCTCAACGATATCACCCACCTGCCAGTTTCCGTCATCAAATTCACCTTCGGATAGATGGTATTCATCTGCTTTGCAAGCCGTCGCGGTCTTTTTGCCTTCCATGATCTCAATGATCAAAGAATCATCGTCCTGATCTTTTCCCCAGAATTGCATGCGTTTGAGTTTGTTCATGGTGTGTCTTTGGATAAATACCTGTTCTAATGGTGTTTATTTTTTATTGTGTTTGTTTTTTTTGAATTTTACTATTTTTACACCAGATGTTGTTTTCCATTGTTCAACTTCCTGAAATCCTAATTTTTCATACAATCGTATAGCCGGTTTATTTTCCAGTCCTGTTTCTACTGTGAATATTTCAGAATCCGGTGAGTCTAAGATAAATGAAATTAACTGTATTCCCAAACCCTGACGAAAATACTTAGGGTGTACTACCAAACTTTGTATATCTGTACATTCACTATCGTTCTTAATCTCAACCAGTGCGACTATTTTATTATTTCCCCAAAATGCATAAAATTCAGTGTCACTGGTCAAAAGATCATCTACAGTTCTTTTTAAAGGAGGAAAATTGTCAAGATTTAACAATTCTGCTTCGACAATATATGAGGCTTGAAATAGACGATATATTTTCTTTGAGATCTCAATTGATTAATGATTAACGGTTGGCAATAAAAAACGTAGGGCATTTCGAAGCTCTTACTTATCAAGATTTCATACCGTTTATTAGTTGTTATTTCGTTCAAATTTAGCACTTTCCACCCTATGTTTTTTATTGCGTGTTATGCAAAGTTATTCTTCATATTTTTTGGGTTATTTTTTACGATGAACGTTTCATAATTATTTATTCAAGAATTTTTCTATTCTATCAAAAGCTTTATTTATTATGTTTTCGGGTACACAAAATGATAATCTGATATGGCTTTCTCCTGTCGGACCAAATGCTGCACCCGGAGTGGTGGAAACTTTTGCTTCTGCTAATAACTTCTTGCAAAAATCTAATGAATTCTTTCCTTGTTTTCCGAGAATTTTCGGAAACATCAAGTATGATCCTTCGGGTTTAACATATTGAAAATAAGAATCTAGCATGTTTAATCTTTCGCACATCAAGTTTCTTGATTTTAAATAACTTAACTTAAATTTTTCAATGCATTCCTGACTGCCTTTAAGTGCTGCAATAGATGCATATTGCGAAGCCACCGGAGCACAGATTGCAAATGGAATATGTGCTTTTTTAATTTGTGCAATATTTTGTTCGGAAGCATGCAAATATCCTATTCGCCAGCCTGTCATTGCATAAGTTTTTGTGAAAGTGTAATTTGTAATAACATTATTTTTTAATTCTGGAATTGAAGCAATGCTGAAATGTTTTTTCCCGTCAAAAGTAAAATATTCGTAAGCTTCGTCGGTAATAACCGTCAAATTATTTTGCAAAGCTATTTTAGACAATTCACGCAATTCATTTTCTGAAAAAACAGTTCCGGTAGGATTGCTTGGACTGCAATACAAAATAGCTTTTGTCTTTTTTGTAATTACATTTTTTATTGCTTCAATGTCCAGTTTATAATTATTTTCTTCTTGCAACGGAACAAACACAGGTTTACCCGATGCAAGTCTTACTTGTGTAATATGTGTAGAATAGGTAGGAGTGGGTAAGATAACTTCATCGCCCGGATCAATAACACTCATAACCGAAGTCATAAGTCCTTCAATTGCTCCAACCGTAACCAATAATTCTTTAGGCTTTGCAATAATATTGTTGTCACGTTTAAGTTTTTTAACAATTTCTTCTCTTAATTCAGGTAATCCTTCGCTTTGAGAATATCCGCTGGTTAATCCTTTTTCTATTGCCGAAATTACTGCATCATTAATATGTTTTGGTGTACCCGACGTTGGTTTTGCCCACGATAAAAAAGCCACGTCATTATATTGTTTTGACAATCTTGTCATTTCGTGAATTGCAGATTTTGTAATTTGTCCTACACGATTTGATATATTCATAATTACTCTCTTTTTATTTAGTTAAGTATTTTTGTTTAGTAATTTTGCATAACGTCTATGTATATGTATTACGTTTATTTTCTTTATATTTATTCTGGTAAAGTATATTTATCCTGCCGTATAGTAAGTATATGTGTAATTTTATTGAAATTATGTGAGCTAACATGCGTATAGATCTCTGTTGTTTTTGTTTACTGCTCTAAATCTACTTCTTATGGGGCACTTATCATCCATCATTCATAGTTCATCGTTTCTTCTTCCAATCGGTTTTATATACTAGAAAACCAAAAAGCAGAATAGCAATCATACCCAGGACCAAGGACGTCCATGCTTCCCAAATTTTATATGCGTGTGCTGCATCTTTATACATTGGCCCGAAAGTCCAAACAACTTTATTGATGAACATCATAGCTCCATAAAATACCGCCCCATAGATCGATGCGATCAGGATGGATGTTTTTAATTTTAATTGCTTCATGGCTTACTCCTTTTACATAAAAATTTCGAATTGTCAACTGTCAATTATCAATTGTCAATTATCCCGCCACCATCGTCGCCGGTACGCTTCCTGTGATATAAAGCGGGAGAGTGAAGTCTGCGACGGTTCCATCGACCAGGATGACATGGAAGGTGCCTTCAACGATGTAACTGGCTGTGCCGTCCGCGACGGCGGCAACGAGTGCGGCGCCCGCGGAGATACCAATATTAAAAGTAACCGGCAGGGTGAGAGATTCCGTTGCGCTGCCTGCAATAACAAAATTCGTCGAATAAGTATTCGAATAATAATGTTTATTGGATTTTACGCCTTCGATGGTAACGGTGTATTCAACCTCGTCAATGGTCGCTTCCCGTAAATCCAGATTATGAACCGAGCAGTCGACATCAAAATCTAAAGTGTAGGAGGTGAATCCATTGATCCGGTATGTGCCATCAATAGCAGTGACCGTGACTTCCGGTTGATCGTAAAAATCTTCAAATCCCACATCAATGATAGCGGTTCCGGAAATATCAATGGGCAGATCAAATTCTTCCAGGACCGGATCATCGATATGAAAGGTTCCGGTCACAACATAATCCAGTGATTCGCCTTCATCCAGTTTGGACAGGAACACAACGGCATCGGCGGTAAGGAAAGTCAGTGGCAAGGTCAGGGTAATCGTATCTACCGGGATGATCTGATCAACAATAACATGTTCGGGCAGAGCGGTATAACCTTCGACAACTACCTGATATTCAACATCATAAATACGAGCTGTCCGGGTATCATTATTGGTCAATAGCATATCAATTTCGAGGTAGGTGGTATCACCCGGGAGGTCTTTGAGTGTGTATCCGGTGACTTCGATCGTAGGTTGTTCAAAGAGAGCGGCAAAAATATCGGCTGAGGTATTTCCTGTGATGTAAATGGGCAATGCGAATTCAAAAGCTGAACCATTGACTTCTATGATAGAAATGATACCTTCAACCGAATAATCAATTGTTCCGTCTTTAATAGCCCGGGCAAGTTGAGCACCGGTAGTTTCGTCCAAGGTCAGTACGACCGGCAGACTTAAGGAATCTGAACCGCTTGCAGCAATAGTAAAAGGATTGCTGTAGCTATCGGAATAATGTTGTGTTTCGGAAGGCAGTCCTTCAATATTAACAACATACTCGATCTCATTCAGCGTGACGCTTCTTGTGTCCATATTATGTATCATACACGTAACATCGAAATTGAAAACATAGTTTCCCTGATCATCTTCGGTAAAATCACCTTTTATGTTCAAGAGTTCAATATCGGGTTGTTCGTAAAATTCCTCATAACCGACCTCAACGCTGGCTATGCCTTCAATATCGATAGGGAGGTTAAATGCTTCTAAAACCGGATCATCAATATGGAAGGTTCCGGTTACTTTATAAGCCAGTTCCTCGCCGGCATCCAATTTAGCCAGAATTTGTACTGCATCAGCGGTCAAGAGGGTGAGGGGAAGGGTCAATTCAAGCGGTATTGCTCCGATACTTTGATTAATATCAACTTGTTCTTCTAAGGCTGTAATATCTTCGATCACTACTTGGTATTCTACATCGGCTATAAGTGCAGTTCTTGTATCATTATTCGTAAGAACCATATCAATTTCAAGATAAGTCGTATCGCCGGGAAGTTCTTTCAATGTGTAACCGGTGACTTCAACCGTGGGTTGTACAAAAAGAGTTGAAAATATATCAGCGGTCATATTTCCGGTGATATACATTGGCAGAGTGAAATCACTTTCAATGCTGTCAACTTCTGTGGCATGAAAAATACCTTCAACGGTGTAATCGATCGTTCCATCGTCAATGGCTGCAGCCAATTGTGCTCCGCTTGTTGCATCTAAAGTCAACACAATAGGCAAAGTAAGTGAATCCGAACCGTTACCTTCGATCACGAAATCTGTCGAATAGCTTTCGGAGTAAAGATGTGTTTCGGAAGGAATGCCTTCGATATAGACAATATATTCCACCTCATCAATGGTAACGCCTCGACTGTCCCTGTTTTCCACTAAACAGGAGACCTCAAAATCGAAAATATAGGAATCGGCACCATTTGCAGTGAAATTTCCACTGATCTCACCGACAGTAACGGTGGGCATTTCATAAAAATCTTCATAACCGGCATCCACGGTAGCTGTTCCGGAGATATTGAGCGGGAGATCAAATAAATTGAAGACAGGGTCGTCAACATGAAAAAGTCCGGTAACCGAATAATCAAGTTCTTCACCGGCATCCAGCTTTGCCAATATCTTGACTGCATCAGAGGTAACCATAGACAGCGGCAGTGTCAGATTCATAGAAGAATCCGGGTACATATCCTGATTGATAATGGCAGTCTGGTCAGGCAAAGTAATACCTTCCAGGACAATCGAATAATCCACATCGGCAACATGAACTTGACGGTGATCGTTGTTTAAAACGGTCATATCAATATCAAGAAAAGCGGTATCAGCCGGGAGGCCTTTCAGCGTATAACCCGTGATCTCAACCGTGGGTTGTTCAAACATACTTTCGATGGAACAGGAAAAAAGAGCAAAAACGCTCAGGAGGATCAAAATTATTGACGAATATTTCATAATTTCCCCTTAATTTTTATTTTCATGATCGGACCAAGACTTATTTTTTATTTACCCTGCAAAATATAAGTTTATGGAATCATTTACAATTTATTTATTTTTCCAAAAATAAAACAAGGAATATTTTCAGGAAAATGATTATATTTTAAAAGAGAATGACAGGATATCATGATAAAACGCAGAAAAACAAAAAAAATTCAGGTGGGCAATATCCATATCGGGGGAGATGCTCCTGTATCGATCCAAAGCATGATCAATACATCCCCGGATAATGTTGAAAAAAGCATTGAACAGATCCACCGTCTCGAAGCGGCAGGGTGTGAATTAGTACGAATGGCCGTTCCCAATTCAGCAGCTGTCAACACCTTTGCCGAGATAAAAAAAAGGATATCCATCCCGCTTGTTGCAGATATTCATTTTGATTACAAACTTGCTTTAGCTTCGCTGAATGCCGGCGCGGATAAGATCCGTATTAATCCCGGAAACATTGGTTCTGAGAAACGTATTAAAGCGGTTTTATCTGCCTGTACATCCTACAATATTCCTATTCGTATCGGAGTGAACGGAGGATCTTTAGAAAAAGATCTGCTTCAGAAATATGGACATCCGGTACCTGAAGCCTTGGTGGAAAGTGCGGCACGTCATATCCGTCTGTGCGAAGAACAGGATTTTAAGAATATTATTGTTTCGATCAAAGCATCTGATGTTGTAACTATGATCAATGCCAACCGGATTTTTTCGCAGCGCTTTGATTATCCGCTGCATCTCGGTGTAACGGAAGCGGGTACGGAACAGTCAGGAAGCATCCGTTCGTCAATGGGGATCGGTGCTCTCTTGGCAGATGGTATTGGAGATACCCTGCGGGTATCGCTATCTGCAGACCCCGTCAAGGAAATAAAAGTAGCAAAACAAATTTTACAGACACTGAATCTGCGCCGCGATGGAGTAAAAATTATCAGCTGTCCAACCTGCGGGCGCTGTTCCTACGATGTTGCCGCAATAGCAAACGAACTGGAATCCCGCGTAGAAAATATTAAAAAAGATGTAACTGTCGCAGTAATGGGTTGTGTGGTCAATGGTCCCGGAGAAGCACGGGAAGCGGATTTGGGTATTGCCGGAACAGGGGACGGGAATGTCATTCTGTTTGAGAATGGGAACAAAACAGATACCCTTACCTTAGAAGGCATTGTTGACAGATTAACAAACATCATCAAATCAAGGTAAATCTTGCATCTTGCATAGAGAATAAGTAAAATTATAAAAATGAGGACTTTCTTATGAAAACAAATGAATTTTTTCAATCATTGGGATTAACAAAAGTGAATTTATATATTTTTCTGGCAAGTTTGGCTGTCATTATTATCGGTTACATTGTCATGGCTCTCGGAGACACCTATGATGCTCTTTCCTTGTATGTAAGTCCGATTATTTTAACTATCGGCTATGTGGTCGTACTGCCGGCTTCCATTCTATATAAGAGAAACAAAAACGAGTAATTCAAGATGAAAGATTAAAGTAAAAAGATTAAAGATGAAGAGTTGAAAAATAGAGACTTCAACTCTTTTTTAATTCATAAAATTATTTTAAAAATAATGACCCGTTGTGTGAAACAGATTAAAAAATGGGAATCGCATGCTATCAATAGTTTTTTTGATGTCATTTCGAACAGTCTTCCCCGAATTAATCGGGGCCAGTTGGCCCCGAACATTCGGGGCCTGTCAGGCCGGAGCGCAAAACCACCCCTCGCGTCACCCTGCCTGTGCCGATGAATATCGGTGAACTTGCCTGCCGG
>JAUXEL010000066.1 GCA_030620575.1 Fidelibacterota bacterium | reverse complement strand
TTCTGCCTACTGTCTCCTGTCTACTGACTACTAACTTCTGTCTACTGACTACTAACTCCTGACTACTGACTACTGTCTCCTGCCTACTGTTTCCTGTCTTCTGATAATAAAGCCCGATCAACAATATCCCGATAATGTTCCACAAAGACAAACTCTATGCCTTTTTTGACCATATCAGGAACCTTGCTGAGATCGGATCGATTTGCTTTTGGTAAAATAACTGTTTTTATATTCATACGTTTAGCTGCGGTGACCTTTTCCCGCACACCGCCTATCGGTAATACACGACCGCGCAGGGAAAGTTCTCCGGTCATTGCAACATCATGACGCACCTTTCGTCCGGTTAAACACGACAATACGGCAGTGGTTATTGCAACACCGGCAGAGGGACCGTCTTTGGGAATGGCCGCAGCCGGAAAATGAATATGTATATCATGACTAAAAAATTGTACCGGTTCAAGATTAAACAGGGAAGCGGATGAACGCAGGTAACTTATTGCGGTTTCTACTGATTCCTTCATTACGTCACCCAACTGTCCGGTTGTTCTGAAATTTCCTTTTCCCGGCATCAGCGTTACTTCCACAGGAAGTACATCTCCGCCGGCTTGTGTATATGCAAGTCCAACTACAATGCCCACCTCATCGCAGGACGGCAAGTTGTCTTTGAATATTTTTTCCGGACCTAAAAAAGTCTCAATATTTTCATTGTTAAAAATGATCTTTTCATGGTTTTCCTCATTTGCAAAAAGTCGTGCTGTCTTTCGGCAAACTTTTGCAATTTCCCGTTCCAAAGCCCGGACACCAGCTTCCATGGTATAATGGTCAATGACGATATCAATTGATTTAGGGGAAAAATGAAGTTGTTTTCTCGTTAATCCGTTTTGCTTGATCTGACGCGGAATCAGGAATTGTTTGGCTATCTGAACCTTCTCAGGTGTAATGTATCCCGGCATAGTGATAAATTCCATGCGATCAAGCAGGGCGGGGGGGATGTTGTGGGTACTGTTGGCGGTAGCAATGAAAAACACCTTCGATAAGTCGAATGCCACCTCAAGATAATTATCACGGAAATCTTTATTTTGTTCCGGATCCAGGACCTCAAGCAATGCGGAAGCAGGGTCTCCACGAAAATCATTGCCGATTTTATCCACTTCATCCAGCATGATCACCGGATTTTGCGAATTACATTTTTTTATATACTGAATAATCCGGCCCGGCATGGAACCGATATACGTTTTCCGGTGTCCGCGTATTTCTGCCTCATCCCGCATACCACCAACCGAAAAACGGATAAATTTCCGCTGCATGGAACGTGCAATGCTTTTACCCAATGAAGTTTTACCTACGCCGGGTGGTCCAACAAGGCAAAGAATCGGGCTTTTTGCATCCTGCTTGAGTTTTAATACCGATAAAAATTCTAAAATGCGGTCTTTTACATCCGTTAATCCGTAATGGTCATCATCAAGAATTTTAGCGGCACGGGAAATATCCAAACTATCTTTTGTGTATATGCCCCATGGTAAATCCAGCATCCAGTCAATATATGTTTTGCTGACAGTGTATTCGGATGAAAAGGGTGCCATCATAGAAAGACGTTCAATTTCTTTTTCTACCGCACTTTTGGCTTCCCCGGTGAGTTTAAGAGTGTCAAGTTTTTTATTCAGTTCCAAAACTTCCGGATCATCTTCATCGGATTCGCCCAATTCTTTTTTAATTGCTTCGAGATGCTCCCGTAAAAAGAATTCACGTTGCTGACGGTTGACCTCTTTATTGACCTGATCATTGATCGTTGAATTCAATTCAATAATTTTATATTCTTTTTTCAGAGCTTTTACTAAGAGTTCAAGACGCTTAATGACATTAAGTTCTTTTAAAAATTGGTATTTTTCTGAAATGTGGATATTTAATGAAGAAGTGATCAAATCAGATAATTTTGATGGATCTTCAATAGTAAAAATAACATCCTGTATTTCTTCAGGGAAAATGGGAGAAATACTTACAATGCGCTGGAATAATTCTGAAATGGTTCGGACGTAGGCTTCCGCTTTAAGCTTAGGCCCCGATTTATCTTCGAGTCTTTTTATGATGGCAATGCGATAGGAAAGTTGCGTTTCCAACTCCCGTTCAATTGCTATGCGATACAATCCGCGCAGCAAGACCCGGGTGGTACCGTCACCGGTTTGGATGATCTTTAATATGGAACAAGCGACACCAATATCATAGATCGTATTGTCATCCGTATCCGGATCCTCGGACACTATTTGGGTGAATACCGCAATAGTTTTATCTGATTTTAGAGCATCCTGAATGAGCTGATGAAGAGAATCCTCCCGGACAACCACCGGAAAAATAATATGGGGAAGGGGAACGATGCCTTCAATAGGTAAAATGCGCATTGTTGGCGGCGTAATATCCGGTTGATTTATTTTATTTGTCATAAAATGTTCGTCTCCAAAATATCATGTAGTTTAATATAAAATTGCATAAAAAGCCAAGGGATAATGACAATGTCGTGAATACAAAAATGATTTCCACAATTTATTTATTGGTTATATATTAAAAATAAATGAAAATGCAATTAATACAATTATTATCTTTATTTTTGTGTTTTCTAATAAGTTTAGCTATATTTTCTTGTAAAAGATATTAAAGAAAAGGTGTAAAACAGGGATAATTATGCTTGCATTGTTTTTATGTAGGATTGATTTGTGTAATAAAAGAAAACAATTGACATATGGCTTAAATATCAATATTATTATAATAATTGCATCTTGTCACAATAAGGCTATATGCCGAAGACATTGATGTCTATGTCCCCGCTTCGGTGGGGACTTTTTATTCTATATGAAAAATTAATTAATGAAGGAGCAGACAATGAGACGCATACTTGGTCTTGATCTTGGAACCAACAGCATTGGCTGGGCAATAGTAGATGCAGATATTAATTCTGATGGAAAAGTACTACAACATAAATCAATTATTGATTCCGGAGTTCGTATTTTCCCCGAAGGTATTGATCCGACAACAATGGGTCAGGGAGATAAAGAAAAATCAAAAAACGCTGAACGCCGGGAACACAGACAAAAACGCAGACAATTTTATCGTAAACGTTTAAGGAAAATTAAACTACTGGAAATACTAATTAAACATAAAATGTGTCCATTGACCAAAGAAGAGTTAAATACATGGAAATACTGGAATAAAAATAATACAGAACAAAAAAGGGTATTTCCGAATTCTGATGCATTTACTGAATGGTTAAAATTAAATCCCTATGAACTTAGAGATAAAGCTCTGAAAAAAAATATTACACATCTCGAATTAGGCAGAGTGCTTTACCATATGATTCAACGAAGAGGATTTGTCAGCAGTAGAAAAGAAAAAGATACTGGCGCTATCTATAAGGGTAAAGATGATAAAGTTGGCATATCGGAAACAAAAGAACAAATGGGAAACAGGACGCTTGGTGAGTATTTATACACAATAATTCCACCAAAAGGTCAACCATATAAAGAATATCGTGATAGTAATGGCAATCTTCAAAGAGCAAGATCTCGATATACATTGAGGGATATGTATATTGAAGAATTTTATTATATTTGGCAGCGGCAAGCCAAGAAATTAGGCCTTGATAAAATTAAAGTTACTCAACAGAAAGTTCGTTTTATTAGCGGTTCAATGAAAAGTGGTCGAAATAAAAGAAAAATAGATACTCTAATAGAAAAGTATTCAGCAAAAAATATTAAAATTGAGGGAAATAAAGTAACAAGCTACGATACAATTCCTCTTTCCCGCTTTCTTGCAGGTGATATAGGGATAGAAGCTAAGAACATAGTTCATCGCCATACAGAAGAAAGCGTGTTGTTTTGGCAGAGACCCCTTAGAAGTCAGAAAAATTTATTGGGAAAATGTCGTTTTGAGCATCAGCAAATACGCGTAAATAACAAAAAAATTGAAACCGGTAAAAGCCCCTGTTGTTTATCGCATCCGGAATTTGAATTATATCGGACATATCAACTTGTAAATAATATTGAATATGGCACAAAAATCAAATTAGATAAAAATCAGAAACAAGTAATCATTGATCTTATTTGTAGCAAAAAAGCAAGCTTTAAGTTTCAGGAAATTATTAAAAAGCTAAAATTAACATCTGAAACGTTTAATTATGATAAGGACTATAGTGTTGCCGGAAATACAACGATTGCACAATTAAAGCCTTTATTTGATGAAGGAGTATGGGATGCGAACGTTAACGATATTTGGCATTGTTTTTATTTCTATACGGATAATGAAATGCTTTTTAAAAAAATGAAGGAAAGCTATGGTTGCAAATGCTCATCCGTGGATCAGATTGCAAAAATTTCCCTGAAAGATGGGTATGGAAGTTTGTCTTTGAAAGCTATTCGAAATATTAATCCCTTTCTTTCAAAAGGGTATACACTAAGTACCGCGGTAGTCCTGGGTGGTGTCAAAAATACATTTGGAAATGATAATTGGTTAAGGATCACATCACAGTATGATAGATTAGAAAGAGATATATTAAAAATCATTAGAGCGAAAAATGCTGAAGGTGAATTAATTGAAAAAATTAAATCTTATTTGATAAATGGTTCAGACACGGTTGATTTTGGTTTTATTCCCAATGATAAACGTTTTAAAAGGTTATATCATGCTTCAGTTGATTTGCAAAAAGTGAGTAATGATATAAAGGATAGGGTTCCACCCATTCCAAATTTGAGAAATCCTTTAGTTCAACGTTCATTAACTGAAATGCGCCATGTTGTAAACGCACTTCTTTCTCAGTATGGAAGTATGGATATTATAAAAATTGAAATGGGAAGAGATTTAAAAAACACACCTAAATCCCGTCAAAAAATGACATATAATATTCGAGATAATCAAAATAAAAACGAAGAAGCCAGAGAAAAATTAACAGAATTTGGATTAGCCCACTCAAGACAAAACGTAAGAAAATACCTTTTGTTTAAAGAGATCGAAAACCATACGGGACATGTTGTTTGTCCGTATACAGGAAAAACAATTCGCGTCAATGACCTTTTAGGTACCGGGAATCTTTTTCAAATTGAACATATTATTCCCTACAGTGTGTCTTTAGATGATAGTTTTGGCAATATTACATTGTGTGAATCTAACTTTAATAGAGACAAAGGTGAAAAAACTCCCTACGAATTTTACAAACATAACTCCGATTCATCTTTATGGGGTGGTGCTACATCATGGGAAGATGTAGAAATGCGGACTTTCTCATTATTGCCTTATCAAAAAGCAAAGCGCTTTACATCAAAAAAATCATACGAAAGTGAAACATTTATTTCCCGTCAATTAAATGATATGCGCTATATTAGCAGAGAAGCAGTAAGTCTAATGCAAGGAATTTGTAATAATGTTCAGGTTTTACCTGGGAGATTAACGTCGGAATTACGCCATTTATGGGGTTTGAACAATGTATTACAACCGATCAAGGAGATAGATGTAAGTATTGGGGATGTAGATGCTTTTGAAGGAACATCTATTCCTCATTGGGCTATTGTAAAAGATGACGGTACATTTGTTTCTATTCATAAGAAACAAAATAGAAAACCCGTTTTTCCAAAGGGTCATTGTTTATTCCCGGGACATATTGCAAAAGAGGAATTTAAGTCCGATTTCTATGAGATTATTCCAGCAGAAGGGCATGAGAATGGAAAATACTGGTGTAAATCGACGATTATTGGCATACCGGAATTTCATAGGGTATTTAATGAAAAACCTAAGGCAAACAATCGTATCATCGTACTTAAGGGGCTTGTGCAAAATGGGAAATTTATCAATGAACGTTTGGAAAAAACCCTGGATGCAAAAAATGAAAATAATGGTAAATACTGGGGAACCTTTGATGTCGAAGCTGTAGCCTTTACCGGAAGTGAACGCCCCCGAACAAAGAAGGGTCAAATTGCATTATGGGGCAAAATCAAAGAAGGTCATTTTAAATCATATCATTATACATGCCCAACAGAACATGAAGAAGGTGATACGTGGGCAGTACTGAACCTGAATATAGAAGATTTTAGCCTGACAAAAATTTTGCGGGAAAAACCGACCCAAGAAAATAAGCAAATATGTGTGAGCGGAATAATTGATGAAGATGGTGTGTGGATTTCCGATGAAAACCCGGATCAAGCATATGCCACATCCTATCCTTTAGGTAAATATTGGGCTGTCTTTAATGTTGATAAGGAAAGTTTTGAATTCATCAATATTATCAATGAAGAACCAAAACCCGCCAGTGGAGAAAAGGTAATTGAAGGTAATGTGTGGATTGATAAACAGGGCGAAGTACGTTTTGATCCAAAGAAGAACCGTGAAGACCAACGCCACCACGCTATTGATGCCCTTGCCATTGCTTGTACGGAACGGAGTTTTTTACAGCAATTAAGTTATTATCATGCCCGCAGAAGAGAACGCAATGAGGGAAAAACCTTGATACGTCCCGAATTTGAAAAACCCTGGCCTGATTTTCGTAATGCCGTTCAAGAAGTAGCTGATAATATTCTTATTTCTTACTACAAAAATAATCGTGTTTTGGATCGCAGTCAGAAATATGTTTATAAGCAGAGGCAAAAACACTTGGCAAAAGTATCCTCTGTTCGTGGACAATTACACAAAGAAACGGTCTTTGGTAAACGCACCGCACCGGATGGACAAACCGCATACCATATACGCAAACCCATAACGAGCTTAAAAAACAAAACGCAGGTTGAAAAAGTAGTTGATCGCAGTATACGCACTCTCATTAAGGTGCATTTGCGGGATAATTGCGATGTCAATTTATCGACAAAATACACTGTTCCTGCGGATGCTTTTTTCAAGGACGGTCAGCACCGTATTAAATTACCAAACAAAAACGGAGAAGAAGTTCCAATTAAAAAAGTAAGAATGCGGGAAGAAATTGGTAATGCGAAGCAATTAAAAATCGGTATAAACCAGTTTGTTAACCCACGGAACAATCACCATGTTTTAATTTATAAGGATAAGGAAGGCGAGCTGAAGGAAAACATTGTCAGTTTCTGGGATGTGACCCAGCGATTAAACAAAAAAGAGTCTGCTTATCAATTACCGGAAGATGGAAGTGAGATAGTTACGGTGATGGAAATTAATGATATGTTTCTAATTGGATTACCGGGTGATATCAATATTGATGCTTGTGATAAGAACAGATTAAGTAAATACTTGTACCGGGTGCAGAAGCTATCTTCAAACTACTATACATTTCGACACCACTTGGCCTCAACTCTAAATAATCCTGAAGATGAATTTAGAATTGTTAGCTTTAAGGCTTGGGAAAAATATAAGCCAATTAAAGCTAATATTCAGTTAACTGGAATAATAACAAAGATATAATATGCTTAAAAGAACCTTAATTTTTACGTCTCCCTGCCGGCTTACAGTAAAATACGGACAGTTACAGGTTGAGAAAAAGGATGAAGCGTTGAAAACCGCTCCGATCGAAGATATTGGTTATATTATTTTAGATAGTCAACAAATCATCCTTTCCATGCCTTTGCTGAACGCTCTGCGGGAGAACAATACCGCGGTTATCTTTTGCGATGAAATCCATCATCCACGGTCCATGCTGTTAAATTTAGATGGAAATACAATTCAAAGTGAACTCTTCCGCGCGCAGATCGCGGCGAGTGAACCCTTAAAAAAGAATATATGGAAACAAACGATCGAAGCAAAACTTCGAAACCAATCTGCCGTTTTAAATTATGTTGGATCAAATGGAAAAGATATCCTTTCTATTTCAAAACAGGTAAAAAGCGGAGATAGTGATAACCGGGAAGGCTATGCCGCCCGCTTGTACTGGCCGCGTTTATTTGGATATGATTTTAGACGTCTGCGGGAAGGTCTGCCACCCAACAATATGCTGAATTACGGGTATGCCATTATCCGTGCGGGTATTGCAAAGGCATTAGCGGGATCCGGATTATTAAATACACTCGGTATTCATCACCGGAACCGCTACAATGCTTTTTGCCTTGCGGATGATATAATGGAACCCTACCGCCCCTTTGTGGATGCGGTGGTCTATGAATTGAATGATATATTTCCGGATTGTGAAAACCTGAATAAAGAGATAAAACCCGAGCTGATTTCAGTTCTGTCATGTGACTGTAAAATGGGCAATGAAACACGTCCCTTAATGCTTGCTATGAATGCGACCAGCGCTTCACTGGCACAATGTTTTAACGGGAAAAACCGGAGTATCGAGTTTCCGGAATTTATCGTATGAAGTATGGATTTTAACAGAATAAATGCGTATCGAATTATGTGGTTATTTGTATCTTTTGACCTGCCGACCAATACGAAAGGGGAACGGAAAGCAGCCAGCCAGTTTCGCACTAAATTGCTGAAAGATGGGTTTGTTATGATGCAGTATTCTATTTACATTCGTCACTGCGCCAGTCGGGAAAGTATGGATGTTCATATACGACGCGTCAGAACCTTTGTGCCATCTCAGGGGCAAGTCAGTATTTTTAGTATTACGGATAAACAGTACGGAAACATTATTAATTTTTGGGGAAAGAAAACCCGGCCACTGCCACCCCCGAAGGCACAATTAGAAATATTTTGATATCAAACGGCTTTTTGAAAAATGGGTGAACGGATGATACTATTGCACAAACATGCGCAATAGGTCAGGATGAAAAAAATCAACACATTTTGTCACTTCCACGGTAAAAAACGAATATTTTTGACAAGAATATTCTTGAATTCCCGCATAAACAAAGCCTATGCAGGGCCTTGGTTGTGACTTGATGCAAAAAAACGACTAAAAACAACAATTTGGGAAAACATAATTGAA
>JAUXEL010000127.1 GCA_030620575.1 Fidelibacterota bacterium | reverse complement strand
TAATATCTTCACCTGCTTTCAGCGGCGTAGAAACATCCAGCGCGATGCTGAAGGTCTGTACCTTTGCCTTTAAGCGCATATTTATTTTCCAGTCACCCACATAATCTCCGGTTTCCTGCAGTGTATAAGTGAGTGTGGAAGGATCAAAGCGGACATTTTCAGGATTATCGTGGATGATATACTGTGCATTGATATCGCCGTCAAGAAGCAGTTTCCCGTCTGCCAGTTTAGCATGAAATACCGTACCGCCGGTAATAGTGGATAACTCGGGATGATAATAGCCAAAGGGCTCGTTGAATGTGCGGTTATAGGAAGCACGTCCATAAAATTCCATTATTGATGCTGTGAAACGATATTCACCCTCTGCTTTGATACCATAAAAATCGTTAATAATAACAGAATCCGGCATAACCTTGCGAACAATATCATAGTAGGTATCTATTTCGGCATGCAAATAATGCTTTTTCTTTTTGTATTTCACACCTGTTTTTACACCAACATATTGATGTCCCTGCTGCTTTAGAATGATCCGTGGGGTTCGGACTTTTACATAGGTCTCAATAAAAAATGGTTTAGGGCGGTATATGATCTGGGCAATCGGGAAAATGCGTTTCGGAGATATCCGGAAGGCAAGATGCGCGACCATTTTAGGTGACTGATAACACGCCCCGGGACGAAAAACCATAAAACTGCTTTGCTGTCCGTCATTCCAAAAATGCCGATATTCAAATTTACCATATAGAATGAAAGGTTTTTTCAGCGTAAAACGAATCTCTGCAAATTCATGAAAGGTATCATAATTCCGCGAACTCGTGTCCTGCTGATCGATCAAATTATAATTAATTCCACCAAAAATACGGATTTTGGGACCAGCCTGATAATCAAATTGCAAGCTGTTACTCGTGATTATGTGAT
Organism: Fidelibacterota bacterium; assembly: GCA_030620575.1. GTDB lineage: Bacteria > Fidelibacterota > Fidelibacteria > Fidelibacterales > Fidelibacteraceae > M50B103. The sequence continues at coordinate 3,994 of JAUXEL010000127.1, read as the reverse complement.
CCGTTGTACCGATTCCTACTAATGCAATAGACTGCGTATTATCGGTGTGGAAATACTCTATTGAACCTTTATTATGTTTATAGTGAATAACCGCGTCATTTCGTTTCGTGGAATTAGGGCCCTTATAATCCATAAATTCTAATCCGACTCCCCAGCGTTGCGGGAATGAATAAGGGATATATTTTACGACAATGTCATTAGAAAGATTATAGTTTCCCCCAATAGTTTGATCGATCATGAAAAGTTGATCCCAGCGGGCATAGGTATAGGAGGAGTCCTCAAAATCATGTTGAAATAAAAATGCTCCGGGCTGCAGCCAGGAAACAGGATATGTCAAACCCAAAGCCCGTGCATCCGGGTCAAATATCGTGTAGCGGTCGCAGGTCTCACTTCCTAATTCATAGGCAGACAGATTTATTACCGTAAAAAATACAAACAGACAATATAACAAGCGTTTCATTAAGACTCCTGAAAATAATGGGGGTAATGTTTATTAACATAACGTATAACAAGTGTAATTAATACCGAAAAAGTAATAGTATTGGCAATCATATTTATCAAATAAAAGGGAATACCGCTGATGATGCTAGCTAATGTTTGTTCCATCGTGAATCCGGAAGGAATTGCATAAAAGACGGTTGTCAATACATTATATAATAAAGTTAAAAGCAATCCTGTTATTCCCAGTAGAACAGCAGCCAGGGTTGCTTTATTTGATACCAGCTTCGGTATATACAATCGGGAAGCTGCCCCAACCATTGCAAAAATCGCAAAGGAAATTAATTGGGCAGCAAGCAGGGTAGGAAAGGCGAGACTGGATCCAAAGGGGTTGGCAATACTAAAAATACCTTCCCCGATAATGGCGACAAATAACCCGCGTTTCCAGCCAAGCAACAGTCCGGAAAGAAAGGCAATAGCCGTAATATACTCAAGGTTCGGAATATAACTAAAAGCGTAAGCCAGACCTAAAAAGAGTGCGAGAAAGATACCGGTTTCAGCAATTTTACGGTTTTTTTCCAGAATCTGTTTTGTGTTGTTTTGTGTCACGATCTTCTGAATCCTTTTTGGGTTTATAAAGCGGAATGCGAAAATAATTTTTAACAGATGTCCAGTCACCGTCATCCAGTTCCCGGCTTATTGCGGTTTTCATCATATCCATCCGCGCATCCATTTCATCAAGGTAATGGATCAACAGCGCTTCCGGAAAAGAAGGTTTTTTAGGAGATTGATATTCATACTGCCCCTGATGAGATAATATAATATGCTTGATCTTCAGAGCCAGTTCATCCGGGAAATCCGGAATACCTGAAATGGCTTTGTCCACCAAGTTATATCCTAAAACAACATGACCCAGAAAATTTCCTTCGTTCGTATATAAATTATTGGGGTAACCGCTGAGCTCTTCAAGTTTTCCGATATCATGCAGCAAAATGCCCGCAATAACAAGGTCCCGATCCAGTGCGTATTGCTTTGCAGCCGGTATACCGAGGTTCAACATATATGCTAAATGCTCCAGAAAACCCCCTATTGTTGTATGATGCAGGCGCAAACTGGCAGGATGTTTCATGATTCTGGCCTGATTTTCAATAATTAGCAACTGTAAAAGCGACATTAACCACGGATTATTCACTTTCTTGATAGATTTGTCGACAAACTTCCACAATTTGTCCGTATTTTGCTCTGTATGCGGTAAAATCAACTCCCATGAGAAGCCTTTTGACGCAAAATCCTCTTCATTGACCGGGACAATACGAGTAATGTTCAGTTGGCGCTGTCCGCGAAATTCCTCTACAATGGCGCGTACACCCACCGGGGAACCGGTATCGATTATGGGCTCAATATCACCTGCATGCTCCCATATTTTCCCGATTATGGTTCCGGAACGGTCCGATAAAATAATATCTAAATACGGTTTTCCGTCCCGTGTTAAACGCAGATGTTTTTCTTTTAAAAGCAGATAAGCACGTACTTCGTCATTCGCTTTGAATGTACGTATGGTTGATAGTGGTATATTGCGTTTCATATTCACCCTCTTATTAATAGTACATAATGTATAAAAAAACCTTTGGATTTTAAAGAAACTATTTTATTTTCCATCCGGGAACTAAGCACAACAAAGAAAATATAGGAAATATAGTATGAAAAAAATTACTATTAAAAGTTTCGTATTCATTATGATGATTACTGCTTTGGGTATTTCCTTCGTTTTTGCAGGTACTACCGGAAAGATTTCCGGGCGTGTGATAGATCAAGCAACCGGGGAAGCCTTGCCCGGATGTAACATTATGCTTGAGGGAACTATTTATGGTGCGGCATCGGACATTGATGGAAATTACTATATACTGAATATTCCTCCCGAAACCTATACCTTGCGATTTTTGATGATCGGCTACGGAAAGCTAAAAATTACCGACGTAGAAGTAAAGGTTGATTTCACTACAAATGTGGATGCGGTATTAACCGTGGAAGCACTGCAGGCAGGGGAAGTGACCGTTGTTGCTGAGCGCCCGATGATCCAAAAAGATTTGACATCCAGCACTTCTGTAGTGGGCGCAAAAGAATTGGCATCTTTGCCGGTAACCGAGGTAGGTGATGTGCTTGCGATGCAAGCGGGCTATGTGGACGGTAGTCTCCGTGGCGGTCGCCGCGGTGAAGTGATGTATATGATTGATGGCGTTCCCATGACGGATTCTTATGACCGTGCCTCAACTGTCGATATAAACACCTCAATGGTTCAGGAACTTCAGGTGATCTCCGGAGCATTTAATGCTGAATACGGACAAGCAATGTCCGGCATCGTCAATATTACAACCAAGCAGGGGAATGATAATTTCGGGGGACATGTCGAAACCTATTTTGGGGATCATATTTCCGCACACAGCGATATTTTTCCGCGTGTTAACCGTGTTGAACCCTTTTCTATAAATAATATAGAATTTGGTATTCACGGACCCATTATCAAGGGCAAACTCTATTATTATTTAAATGCCCGTCATATTTATTACGACGGTCACAATAAAGGACAGGAACGTTATACACCTGTTGCTTATACAGAAGAAACCGCATTCAATGAAGTATCTTTGATCGACTCTGCTACGATGCTGGGTTCCGGCGATTGGGTTGATATGGGTTGGAACCGAAAGAATTATCTTCAGGGACAGTTGATCTACCGTATCAACAATAAATCCCGGATTTCCTATAATATGATCTACGATAACCGCAGGTATCAGGATTTTAACCGCTCATGGATGTACAATCCTCAGGGACTGGCATTAAATGATATGATCGGTCAGACCCATATTGTAAAATTTCAACAGCAGTTATCACAAAGCACCTTTTATGATTTGGCATATTCATACGGGAATCGGGAATATAAACACTATTATGATCATTTTGAACTAACGGACGCTGATACAAATTTATTGGTACATCAAGACTTTCAAACCACTCTCCCGTACCAGTTCCATGTTGGCGGCACGCAAAACAGCTGGTACTCCAGGAACAGCGGATATCATCTTGGTAAATTCACCCTAACGTCCCAGATAAATCAGGTTCACCAACTAAAAATGGGTGCTGAACTTAAGCAAAACAAAGTAGAATGGGAATCCTGGAATTATCGGCCGGCAGCAAATGAAGAATCTTTTAATGTGGAAACACCTTACATTACGCCGACGCGCTTAGCGGATACCACGGTATACTCCAGCTCTTTTTCTGTCAATCCGGTTGAATTTTCTGCTTTTATTCAAGATAAAATTGAATTAAAGGATTTTATTGTCAACGTGGGTGTCCGAATTGATTATTTTAATCCGGATTATGTTGTTCTCGCTGATCCGTCTGATCCGGATATTTACAATCCTATCAAACCCGCGAACCGCTTTAATGATATAAACGGCAACGGAATTCAGGATGCCGGAGAAGCTTCAAAGAGCATTGACGACCGCCGGGAATACTGGTATGTGGATGCCAGTCCGAAGGTAGCAGTCAGCCCGCGCCT
>JAUXEL010000082.1 GCA_030620575.1 Fidelibacterota bacterium | reverse complement strand
GTCAGTTGACGAATCAGGGTCTCAATTATATATTTTTGTACTTTGGTATTTTAAAATAAATTATCCCGGAACGGTTTCAAACCATTCCCCACAATAATTACAATATTTCCACAGCCGCTTCCCATTTTCCCCCTCCGCAGGAGTTCCTTCGAAGCCCTCTTTTCAACAAATCAACCTATCGACAACAATAATGCGCTGAATATCTTTTGGAAACTGCCATTAGCCGCCCGAGTTTTAGCCATCCTGTTAATCTTGTTATCCTGTCAAAATATATCCAAAGATCATGTCATAAGCCCATTTCATCCAAAATCCACTGTGCTTTTGCATATTTTTGAGTAATAAACAGCACATAGCGAATATCGACGGCAATGGTGCGTTGAATGTCTTTTTGGAACTGCCAGTCGCTGGTCATAGCTTCATAATTTCCGTCAAAAGCCAGTCCGATAAGCTGCCCGTGCCGGTTCATCACGGCACTGCCGCTGTTGCCTCCCGTAATATCGCCGGTCATAAGAAAGCAACTGGGAACATCTTGGAGTTCAGGATCGATCCAGTCGCCCAAATTACCATTTACTTGTAGATCAGCAAGAGCTTCAGGTACATCAAAAGGCGGTATGTCTGTATTTTTATTAATCATACCCGAGAGGGTAGTAAAGGGTTTATACCAGACGGCATCGAAAGGCGTATAGCCCTTCACTGTGCCGTAAGTAAAGCGCATGGTACCTGTGGCATCAGGATAAACACGTTTATCTTTGTAGAGCGCTAATAGCTTCATATAGCGCAGACGGAGATCATTCATTCGTGCATCCCAGTCTCTAAGGCGCTCTTTTTTTTCAAATTTAGGCGCATAAAGTGAAACGGCCAGTTGTACAATGGGGTCATCGATCTTCTCGATTTGAGAAGCACGCATTGAGAAAAGTTTTTTTATATACTCAGGATCTTTTAATTTTGTATTCCGGTAGGCAGATTCGACCCATGCTGCCGGATCATCGGGGAGGGGGAATAAGTAAAAGTCATCAGAAGAAGATTTTGCATACTCCAGGCTACGTATTAAAACCCGTTTATCATAGGGTTCATAAAAACTCAGGTAACGGAAGGGGATACGTTCGATAAATTCTTTTACGCGTTTTTCCGTAAAATCCGGATCACGGTCGGGTTCCGGCTTGGCACGTTCCCCTGCGACATAATACGCGTAATCCGCAAGATCGTAAAGGAGTCCGCTGTAGCGACCAAATTTCTTTAATATTTCATCGTTGACATAAAATTCATCGCGCTCAGAGAACATATCCGATATGTTCTGCAGCACATCACCGTAACGTTTATTTATTTTTTTATCGAATTCGACAAAGTGCTGTAAAGCAACTTCTTCAGCTCTCTTATTCTCAATAAAATCCGTTTTCAGCATACCGTCAACATTTCCCTGAAATTTCTTCATTACATTATTAACGCCGGCATGTAGATTTATCAATCGAATTTCCGCTTCCGGATTGACCTGAGTAACATCATCCATTATCTGCAGGAGTTCTTTAAACGACTTAATAAGGGGAATATATGTTTTATGGAGAGTATAGTATAGATCATCCGCTGTACGATAGCGTGTGGTGACACCCGGGAATCCGATTATAAAAGCAGGGTCACCGTCTGAGAGGTCTTCAGTGCTGACACGCAGCCAACTATCAGTATAAAGTGGAATGTTTTCCGGTGAATACTTTGCGGCGGTACTGTCGGGACCTTGATAGACCCGCAGGAAAGTAAAATCTCCGGTATGCCGCGGCCACATCCAGTTGTCGATATCACCGCCGTATTTACCAATAGAAGCAGGGGGAGCGTAAACAATGCGGACGTCATGATATTTTGTATACACGTATTTTCGGTATTCGTTACCTTCAAATAATTTTACTACCTTACAATGAATATCTTCACGATTATCTTCAGTTTCCAACACGATTTCCCAGCATTTTTTCTTCATCATATTTTCACGCTGGGTCAAATCCGAGGCAAAACGCGCCGATTTTATAACTTCTTTGCTAACATCTTCTATTTCGGTCAATACGTAGGCATATCCTCCGGGTGCCGGAATTTCCTGTTCCCGCCCATGAGCAAGAAAACCGTTTGTAATATAATTCATACTATCCTGTGCGGAGGCACGCTGCAGTGGGGAATAGGCACAGTGGTGGTTTGTCAGAAGAAGTCCGTCCGGCGATACAAATGATGCGGAACAGCCGCCAAGCCAGACGATCGCATGATGCAGACTTGCCTTTTCAGGGTGATAAATACTGTCGGCAGAAATAACAAATCCTTTATTTTCAAGATCAAGATCTTTGATCTGGGACATTAACCACATGCCCTCTTCTGCATAAATGAGGGAAAAACAAATAAATATAAATACGAATACACGTTTTGTCATTTTAACATACTCCTTACATAGTGTCATCGGGTAATATAATTATTCTATACATAAATTAAAATTATATTTTTTATAAAAATAATAAAACGAGAGGTCAAGGGAGAAGTTGCTCCTCCGTAGGAGCCCCCTTGGAGGAACAGAGGGGCCCCGACCCAAATGCTTCGGGGTTAACCGTTCGGGGATCTCCGGAATTTCACCACAACCGTATATTTCGCGGTGCTGATTATCGGTTCATCATGATTTTGGGGATTAAATACCGTAGAGAAAAGGCATTGTCTCTCCTCTACAAAAATATATAATTGAATTTCGGATATATTCCTGTCATTCCGTGAGTTATGATTATTTTAGTCCCCTTTTTTATAACCCTAAATATCTTATTGCTCTTGCTGTTTTTTATATTCCTGAAGCAGAATATTGGCAGTATGAATTATATTTTCATCAAAGTCAAAGTAGGTCTTAAGGTAGTATAGCGCCTTTTCTTTTTGGTCATATTTTTCAATATTACCCTTGCTTCGGATCTGTACATAATTTCCGTTGATATAGATAAATTTATTATCAATAAAGCGTGAAGCAACAATAGCGTTCATGTAATCAAATGAGTGTATCCAGAATTCCAAAAATTTCGCGTCATCAAGAGGCTCAATATGAAAGGTATAGCGTGTCTTTTGCTGCCCGCTTGTATGTGTTTGAAGTTGGAATTGGCCTTCTTTGAGATGATTTACGCTAAAATCAATAGCCCCGTTTTCCTGATGTGTAGCACGGTCCTCTCGTATTTCTAATGGCTTATTAATGAGATAACCGGGATCTATCAGGTAATATTTATGATCGTGTTCCGCGATCGCGAAAAAATGAGGGAAGGTTCTGCGATGAATATCCGCTTTTACCGCATAGGCCTTGATACCTTCGATCTGCAAAGATTTTACAACTAAATTCACCAGGGAGAAGCAAGTTCCGCCAAAATGCAGTGAATGATGATCAGATAGAAGGGTTTTACTGTCACGCGGACGATCTTGAGGATTCATTTTTAAACGCAATATCTTGCTGATATTCTCATAGGGAATATGATGCAGGATCGAAAATAAATAAATGTCATAAATTGTTTTCATCATGTAATTTTAAAGAAAAAGAACTATAGAAGCAACAGCGTAAGAAATTTTTTTAATCCCAAAGCAAATCAAAAATCGGTATTCCTTGTTTTTAGATAAAAATAAACTAAAACTGTCATCCCGATTGAGGAGCGTATGCGACGAACAGAGGGATCTCTATTTGTTAGCACGCATATTCAAGATTGAAGTTTCTCCACTCGAACTACGCCGTGATAGAGAGTCGAAAGTCGAGGGTCGAGAGTTGAGCTTGCTTTCCGTAGCACCGAAGGATCGGAGCGTAGGAGAAGGTTGAGAGTAGAGCAATTTCCCCTCCTTGATAAGGAGGGGACAAAGGGGAGGTCGATCACATATGTGATATTCACAGTTGACAAGAACCACCCCCTAACCCCCTCCTAAATCAGGCGGGGGGAGAAGAGACAAATATTTTCTGCTTAATAAATACAATGAAAAAAACACAGCACTATCTGCACAATTTGAGTAATCACAGTTCTTTTTTTATTTATTTCACACAAGGAGTTAGAATTAATGAATAAAGCTAAATTATTATTTGAAAACTTTGTTTTTATTTTTTAAATTCCAGCCATTATGAAACTAAACATCGATAAAATTATTACAAAGTATAAGGGCAAGAACGGTGCCGCGATTCCCTTGTTACAGGAACTGCAGGAATTAGAGGGATATCTTGCTCCCGAATCTATTCGTTATCTTTCTGAGCACACGGGTATACCCGTTGCGGAGTTATACGGCGTGGCGACTTTTTACTCTATGTTTTATCTGGAGCCACAGGGCCGGCATATTATCCGGGTATGTAAAGGCACTGCATGCCATGTATCCGAAGCAGATACGCTGGGTGTTGCGATTCGTTCGCATCTCGGATTATCTGAAGGTGAAAATACAACAAGTGATGGCCGATTCACCGTGCTGGAAGTTGCCTGTTTGGGCTGCTGTAGTCTCGCCCCTGTGATAATGATAGGTGACACAACTTACGGTAAACTTGTCGTAGATAAAATCGGTAAAATTTTAGATCAATACGAATAAGGATTTATGGCAATTAAAACAATTAAAGTCGGAATGGCGAGTTGCGGCTTAGCTTCCGGCGCAGAAGATGTTTATCATGCTATCCAAAAGAGTTTACCGGATTCCATTGAATTAAAAAAAACAGCCTGCCTCGGGTTCTGTTTTGCGGAACCGATGGTGGAAGTTATTGATGAAGCCGGTAAAAGTGAATTTTTTGGATATTTGACTCCGCGTGATGCAGATAAACTGCTGAATAATACACTTCCCGATAGAAAACTGCTGATTTCCCAAAAGCGGGATGCGCCTGCAAATAAACAGCTTGCCCGGCAAGTCAGAATTACAACCCGTCATTCCGGATCGATCGATCCTGAAAATATTCAGGATTACTTAGATGATGACGGCTATATGGCATTAAAAAAAGTTTGTACCGGCATGTCACCTCAGGAAGTTATTGATGAAATGAAAGCCTCCGGCTTACGCGGACGCGGCGGTGCTAGTTTTTCTACCGGTCTAAAATGGCAGTTTGCAAAAGACGCTGCCGGAGATAAAAAATATATTATCTGCAACGCCGATGAAGGTGATCCGGGTGCATTTATGGACCGGAATATTTTAGAGAGCGATCCGCACTCTGTCCTGGAAGGGATGGCGATCTGTGCATATACCGTTGGTGCCAAAAATGCCTATATTTATTGCCGGGCAGAATATCCGTTGGCGGTAAAACGATTAAAAAAAGCAATTGCCGATGCAGAAGAAATGGGATTTTTGGGAGATAATATATTTAACAGGGGATTTTCCCTGCATATAGTATTAAAAGAAGGTGCCGGTGCCTTTGTTTGCGGTGAAGAAACTGCTCTGATCGCATCTATTGAGGGAAAACGCGGAATGCCGTGTCTCCGGCCACCGTTTCCTGCCCAATCCGGCTTATGGGAAAAACCTACTAATATTAACAACGTGGAAACCTTTGCAACTGTTGCCTGGATAATAAATCATGGCGCTGCCGCATACGCAGCATACGGAACGGAAAAAAGCAAAGGGACAAAAGTCTTTGCACTTGCCGGTAAAATTAAAAATACCGGCTTAATTGAAGTACCGATGGGAATAACCCTACGGGAAATTATTTATGATATCGGCGGCGGGATAAAAGAGGACAGGCCCTTTAAAGCTGTTCAGCTCGGGGGACCGTCCGGCGGATGTATTCCTGCGGATTTGCTGGACACACAGGTGGATTATGATTCAATCGTGAAAACCGGAGCTATTATGGGGTCCGGCGGTATGGTAGTAATGGATGATACAACCTGTATGGTCAATATTGCCGCATTTTTCTTAAATTTTACCCAGAACGAATCTTGCGGAAAATGCACATTCTGCCGTATCGGAACAAAACGCATGCTGGAAATCCTGCAACGGATCCAGAACGGAGAAGGTGTGCTTGAAGATATCGAAAAACTTGAACACCTCTCAGAGCAGATCATTAGCAGTTCTCTCTGCGGATTGGGTAAAACTGCTCCTAATCCGGTATTAACAACATTGCGCTATTTTAAAGATGAATATATTGCCCACATAAAAGATAAACGATGTCCGGCCGGTGTTTGCAGCGCATTGGTACATTTCGAAATCGATGAAGAAAAATGTACCGGCTGCACGCTTTGTATCCGTGCATGTCCGACTCATTGTATCAGCGGAGAGGTCAAGAAATTGCACCTGATAGACCAAGATAGCTGTATTTCTTGCGGAGCATGTTATTCAGTATGTAAATTTGACGCTGTTATTCGAACCCAATACTAAACCAGAAGTTTTACTTATGATACATATTTTACTAAATAATAAGAAAGTTCAATGTAAAGAAGGACAAACCATTCTCGACGTTGCCCGGGAACAGGGGATTCATATACCCACTCTTTGTCATGAAGCCGAACTGAACGCCTATGCTTCATGCTGGGTATGCTCAGTAAAAGTTGAGGGTGTTCGCGGTTTTGTCACTTCATGCGGTACAAAGGTACGAGACGGAATGTCGGTAATTACCGACTCGGAAGAAGTGCATACGGCACGAAAAACCGCCTTGGAATTACTGCTTTCGGATCATTATGCCGATTGCGAAGCACCTTGTAAAGTTGCTTGTCCGGGTCATGTGGATACCCAAACCTATGTATCATTGATTGCCAACGGTCGTTTTAAAGAAGCTGTTGAAGTCATTAAAAGAAATTTACCGCTGCCTCTGTCTGTTGATCGCGTTTGTCCTGCATTTTGTGAGGTTGAATGCCGCAGAGCTCTTGTTGATGAACCGATTGCCATTCGCCAGTTAAAACGCTGTGCGAGTGATTTTGAGCTGGATGAGGAATGGTCTTATGTTCCTGAGAAAAAACCGCCAACCGGTAAACGCATTGCGGTAATTGGAGCAGGTCCCGCAGGACTTACATGTGGATATTATCTCAGTAATGAGGGTTATGAAATTGATATATTCGAATCCGCACCACAAGCCGGAGGATGGCTGCGTTACGGGATCCCGGAATTTCGCCTGCCAAAAGCGATATTAGACCGTGAAATTGAGATCATGTGCAAAAACGGAATGAAAATCCATTATGAAAAGACATTGGGTAAGGATATATTTTTATCGCAACTCTCACAATCTTATGATGCCGTATTTATGGGTATTGGTGCCCAATTAGCGGTCCCGATGCGCGTAAAAGGTGATGATTTAAAAGGATGTTTCCTCGGCGTTGATTATCTGAAAAAAAATACCTTGGGAACAGCCGCAAAAATTGGCAAAAAAGTCGTTATTGTTGGCGGAGGCAATACCGCAATCGATTGTGCCCGTACCGCATTGCGAGAGGGCGCTGATGTAACCCTTATTTACAGACGTACACGAAAAGAAATGCCCGCAGAAGCTTACGAAGTCAATGCCGCAGAGGAAGAGGGTGTAGTACTTGAATTTTTAGTTAATCCCATAGAAATACTCGGAGAAAACGGGCAGGTAAAAAAACTCATTATAGAGAAAATGAAACTTGGTGAACCCGATGAAAGCGGGCGTCGCCGGCCGGTACCCACAGGAGAGACCTATCAAGCTGAATAT